>JAQVVB010000273.1 GCA_028699215.1 Sphaerochaeta sp.
CGATTTCAGTGACCGGTGCCCACTACAAACGCATCAAAACCTTGATTGATGGCAATTTGGATCTGTATGCCGCTCATTTGCCTTTGGATGCCCATCCTGTTGTTGGAAACAATGCGGTGATGGCCAAACTTTTGTCTCTCTCGCAAGTACAGGGATTTGCTCCCTATAAAGGGAAGGACTTGGGCTGTAAAGGTGTACTTCCCGAGGCGATCAGCGCAGAAGAGATTTCTTCCATGCTAGGATTCAGCCATCCTGTGATTCTCCCCTTTGGAAAAAAACTGATACAAAGTGTCGGTATTGTCAGCGGAGGAGCAAGTGATGATGTATATGAAGCCATCAAGGAAGGTCTGGACTGTTTCATAACCGGGGAGTGTGAACATCAGGTATACAACGACTGTCAGGAACAGGGCATCACGATGATTGCCGGTGGACACTACGAAAGTGAAGTGTTTGGAGTACAGGCTCTTGGTGAGCATCTGAAAGAGCAATTTGATTTGGAAACGTTCTTTGTTGCCAACCCAACAGGGTTGTAGATCAAACATCTTTCAGTGATAGGCATCCGTCTTGATGCAAATTTTTGAAATGCTTCTTTCTTTGTTCTTGTATTTTCGCTTCATGTCCTGTACCTAAAGATTGTTGCCTTTACGTGGATAAGTGAGTAAAGTTGTAGGCAGATGAGAAAATACTGTAGTATAGTGAGCGGTATGGAAAAAAAACACCTAAACAAGGTCACGCCTTTATTGTTGACAGTTGCAATCATTTTGGCAGATCAGCTGTCGAAGGCTTGGATAGTAACAAATATTCCCGAGAATACTATAGGATATCGTTTTTTTGGTGATTTCCTTGCCATAATTCATGTTCGTAACACCGCCATTGCCTTCAGCATGGGAACATCTCTACCCTTAGCGGTGAAATTTGTTGGATTCATTCTGGTTCCCATTTTTTTGCTCATCGTTGTTTTCGTGCTGTACTGGTCCAAGAAAGTAGAACTTTCCCGCTTTCAATATTGGGTGTTGGCTCTCTTTATGGGAGGAGGGATAGGGAACCTCATCGACCGGATTTTTCGTTCCTTCAGGGTTGTTGATTTCATCAGTGTCAAAGTCTATGGTTTTTTAGGCTTTGAGCGTTGGCCGACCTGGAATATCAGTGATGCTTCTTTGGTAATCAGTGGAATATTGCTTGCCATAACGATTCTACTTACTCCAACAGGAAAAAAGGATACAAACGATGTCTAAGAAAACGAATACCGTATGGTTCATGCTTGCCGCAACCATTCTCAATGTTTTGATCATGCTCATTCTTTTTGTGATCTGTTTCATTCTCATCACCAGGTTCGTCAACCCGGAGAGTTCTTTGGTTCCCTTATGGCTCGGCCTTTCCTTTTTGGTAAGCATCGGAGGGAGCTTTTATCTCTACTCTCTGGCGATCAAGTGGATGTCCAAAAAATTCAACCTTGAAGACAAACTTGCTCCTCTTGTAAACAAAAAGAAAAGACCTCCCCGCCGCGAGGATTGAAGATGATGCTTCCCACCATCTCCTCGTTTGCAAAAATATCCTGGTATCCATTCAGCGATGAACCTGTCATACGGAGCCTTTGGTATATGCCAAGGCTTTGTGACCCTTTTTTCCTTTTTCCTGACCAAAGCCCTGATGGCAAGTGGCATCTTTTCGGGCATACATGGATTGGAATCGAGCACTTCATCAGTGAGAATGGAATATCTTGGGAACCAAAGAAGATGATTGTCCTAAGGGGACATTCCCCCTCCATCTTTCAACAGGATGGGGTGTGGTATCTCGTGTATGAAAAACACGATGCATCCCTTCCTCCCTTACGCAAAGGGCGGCTACGAAGAAGGGAACAAGAGAAAAACAGTTCCAGTAGATTTGAAATTTGTTCTTCCAGCGACTTGATTCTTTTCAGTGAACCAAAAATACTTTTGGACAGCAAGGACGTTCCTTTCGCTTACGAAGGCTTGGAGAAACCTCGGATTTCCCGCCCTCAACTTTTTAAGGATAAGGATGGGTATCGTCTCTATTTTGGTGCTTCCCATGTGCTTTTAGAGGATACCAAACAGAAAGCCACCCGATATTTTGCCTTGGCCATGTCTCCAACGCTTGAAGGTCCCTACGCATTGGCAAATGAGGGAGAACCACTGCTTTCTCCGTTGGCCGACGACCCATACCGGAACATGGCTTGTGGAAGCATCAAGGTCGTTCAGGCTTCAGATGGATACGTCGGATTTGAATGTGCAATGTGTTGGGATAAGAAACAGGCTCGAACCACTTCCATTCTGTTGCAGTTGGAAACCAAAGATGGAACGACATGGAATCCTTCCTTCCGAAGTGAGCTGCTGACCACTCCCAAACGGGGCTGGGCCAGCAGATATGTCGTCAGTTGCGATATCCATTACAAACGAGAAGAACAGTGCTGGTATTGCTACTATTCAGCGAATAGCAAGCAGTCCTTTTTCCCCGTTCGCGAGTCGATCGGGCTGCTCTTGGGAAAAGATCCCATGTTGCGGAAAGTCTTTATATAAACGACTCCCTGCGCATCCAAGTAGTCGTTCCTTCCCAGACAATGGTCAGTTTTCCATCTGTTTCTTTCCGTTCTATTTTATGGTAGAGCACCGGTGTGTCACAAAAGAGAGCCTCAGCATCTAGACTTCCCGTATACACGATTAACTCGTCACCTCCGAACGTCTGTCGTATCCAAGAGACATCGGCATCGGAAATCTTTGCACGATTTCTGAACTCAGTGGGAAGGGATTCCAATGCCCAATTAAGATAGGAGATGTTGTTTACATGCAGGTTCCTGTCCGTATCAAGGTATTGGATCTTCGGTTTATAGGAAACCAAGGTGATACACCCTGATTCTTCATAGGTCGACCTTCTTGAGAGCATCATATCTTTTTTACGAATTTCAGGCGGAAGAGCTATGCGCTGGGCCATGTCACCGGGCCTGCAAGGCCTGCCGCTTTCCAAGTCCAGAATAGCCCAATAGGTTTTTGCCTGGAATACGGGTGTATGGTCCTTGTCGAATGCTTGGACAACACGAGGGAGGTGAAGACGTATCGGATCTTGAGCCCAGGTTTCCACCTCAATCTGCTCCGGCCACTGCGTATATCGGTCTACATGGATTTTGGAACGGGTGATCACCCACGTTTTTCCTTCCGCTTGAAGATCGGCAATGCTGCACTTTCTGATTGCTGCATGGTTGCCTCCAGCTTCCTGTACTATTTCAAAATAGAAAGCAAGGCGGGCTTGGCTAAAACAATCGGTTTCATAGCTGTAGGTGATGAATGAACTGTGGGCTATGTTGTTCTCATCAATGGTGGTGTGTTCATTCTTCAAATGTAGGCTCTCCTTCGGTGTTTCTGAAAAAGCGTAGGATGCTGCGCCCATATTTGCGTTCATCGTAACAAAGTAGGTTTCCGATTCTTTCGCTCCACTGGTTTTTTTCTTCAGAAGGATAATGGATGATGAACAGGCCCCCAGGAGGAAGCAACTTTGCCTTGTCCACCGCTTTGGCGAGTGCCATCTTTCCTTCCATCGGAAAGGGAGGGTCTGCATAAACGATGTCATACTGCCGTTTTGCCGTAGGAATGAATCTGTTGACATCCGCCATGAAGAGCTGTATCTCCGTTTCCACCATACTGATGTTTTTCTGAATCGTAGCTTTCTTGCCCCGATCCTTTTCGACAAGATGAACAGGGCTAGCCCCTCTTGATGCTGCCTCGATGCCTACGCAACCACTACCGGTAAACAGGTCAAGCCAGGAAAGCCCTTCCAGGTTCCCAAGAATGGAGAAGAGGGATTCCCTCATCATGTCCATGGCAGGTCTAATGATTCCAGGAGGGCAGGCAACTGTCCTTCCCGTGTATTTTCCACCGGTTACGCGCATTTTTCATACCTCTTGCATGTGATGATAC
>JAQVVB010000274.1 GCA_028699215.1 Sphaerochaeta sp.
GGGTGTTGCTTTATCTTATTAATATGTATGTCCCAATGCAGTCGACCATCAAGATGATTCTCAATGCAGTGGTCATCATAGCGGTAATTTTGTTTGTTCTCAGTGCTTTTGGTCTCTTGGATTCTTTTATGGACATCAGATTGGGTGATAGAACGATAGGCACTCTTTTCAGTTGAAGTGATGATCGGTAGGTAACTCCATAAAGGGTGATCCCCTTTATGAAGATTACTGACTTCCAAGGGACAGTCTGTGTTTCTTGGGGGGTATTTCTTTGTCAGGGCATCCAAAGCATTTGCCCTATAACAAATAATGTATTGTTTTTGCAACCAAAACCACGAAAGCTTTCAGTGGAGAGTCGGTTGTCGCTACAGGAGTAGCTGAGTATGAAAAAAATTTTCCTTCTCTTATGTATGGTTTCCCTTCTGTTTACCGTGACACTCTTAGGATGTTCTGATGCTCAGAATGCAAATCCTTCCGATATTCCAAGGGTGACTTCCTCCAGTCCTTCTGATTCTGAGACTGCTGTGCCTTTGAACAGGAATGTTTCCGTCTCTTTCAGTGAAGAGATGGATGAGAGTACGATCAATGGGACTACCTTTACCGTAAAACAGGGATCTGCGATTGTTGATGGTACTGTTGAATATTCAAACATGACGGTTGTGTTCACACCTACGTCCGAGTTGACTGCAAGTTCACTCTATTATTTCAGTGTGTCATTAGGTGCAAAGGATATGACGGGGAATTCGATGAGTTCTGTCTATACCGGTTCGTTTACCACTGGAAATACCATCGCCCTTGGACCTAAACCTGTTGCATTGGGAACTTCGGGGGACTTTGTCATCTTGAGTAAATCAGGAGTCAGCACTGAACCGACTTCTGCGATAACCGGTGATGTGGGTACCAGTCCGATTGGAGCTACAGCGCTTACAGGCTTCAGCCTCATTGCTGATGCTACCAATATGTTTTCCACTTCAGCACAGGTGACCGGCAGGCTGTATGCTTCCAACTATGCTGTTCCCACCCCTGCCAAACTCACTTCTGCAGTCAGCAATATGGAACTAGCGTATACTGATGCAGCAGGAAGAATTAATGCTGTCGCAGAAAATCATAACATAGGTGCCGGTGAAATTGGAGGTTTGACTCTCTCTCCTGGTCTGTATACCTGGGGAACCGGTGTCACCATATCCAATGATGTCACCCTCGAAGGTGGCGCCTATGATGTCTGGATTTTCCAAGTTGCACAAGGAGTTACCGTTGCTCCAGGAAAGAAAATAGTCTTATCTGGTGGAGCTTTGGCAAAGAACATCTTCTGGCAGTCGGCCGGCGTTGTTTCTCTTGGAACCACGTCCCACATGGAGGGCATCGTTCTTTCCAATACTTCCATCACTTTGAATACGGGAGCCTCGGTCAACGGAAGAATTTTGGCCCAGACCGAAGTTACTCTTGATGCAAGTACGGTTACCCAACCTGCGTTATAGATTGTAATCCTTTCTTTTGTATAGGGTTGAGCCTGTGGATGAGAAAGGAGTCAGAAGCTCATTTACAAAGGAAGAGATTGCAATGCAACCTCTTCCTTTTTTATGAGCATGTCTTACTTGAAGAACGTATGGCGCAACCATCGTTGGGACTTCACTGCATCCCCGGTGTTGACCAGTTCACGGAGTTCAGAAAGAACCTGGTCGTTCAACTTGGATTCGATCATCTGCAGGAATGCAACGCTCTCGCTTAATGCACCTTGACCATCTTCCCTGTAGGGATACTGATCCATGGAAAGCCAACCTGTATACTTGGTTTCTTTCAGCCAGAAGAGAGCTTCGACATACAAAGGGAAGTGGACTGATCCCACGATCATGTCGTCATCCCAATTGCCGTAGTTGTCATTGAAGTGCATGTGAAAGAGTTTTCGTCCATATTCCTGAAGGATGACAATGGATTCCGCTACATTCTCACCGGCTACAAGCGCATGTCCCGTATCGATGGTGACTCCAACATTGGGCAAGCCTGTTTCTTTTGCAAGAAGCAAGGTGTCTGAGGCTCTCGCCATGAACGAAAAGTTTCTTGGTTCTTTCGGCTTATACTCCAAGGAGAATTGAATATCAGGTGCAGAGGCTGCAACTTTTTGTATGTTCTCCATAAGATATCGTCGTTCCGTGATGAGATTGGACTGAAGGATATAGTCGTATCCATCCTGTCCCGGCCAGATGTTCAGCGTTTTGCAACCTAGCTTTCTAGCCATTTCTACACATTCAAACGTATAATCGAGCGCTTGTTTGCGGATTTCAGGATCTTTTGCGGAGAGGCTTCCTCGTCCCCAGCGTTTCTGACTGAAATGATCGGGAATGATGGATACACAGCGAAGATTGTATTTATCCAGCATTTCTCCCACCTTATCCACATTGTCAGGCGATACATCCCAGGTTCCAACCAATTCGACGCCAGTGACTCCGTCGATTTCCGATGCCTGCTTGATCAGGGTTTCCTTCGGCAGTTCATCTTTATAGCCACTGGAAAGAAATCGATCGCAGGTGTTGCCTAAATTACCTAAAATAATTGAATACAAAGCCATATACGAGTCCTCCTTGTTATTTTCTGTCCAATACACTCTCTCGAACTACAAGTTTTCCCTGTACCAAAACGCTCTTGATGGTATGGGGAGATTTTGATAGAAGCATCTCAACAAGTGAACGGGCTGCAATCGCCCCGATTCGTTGGGTCGGCACGCTGATGGAAGTGAGTCTCGGTTCCATCATGAGTGACATGGGGAGATCATCGAATCCGATGATTGAAATGTCCTTTGGTACAGCATATCCGCAGTCCTTCAGTGCTTTGATGACACCAAACGCTGCGACATCATTGTAGCAGAAGAGGGCTTGTGGGATATGCTTTTTTGCGTGTATGTAGCATAGCATGTCTCGGTATGCTCCCTCGAATCCAGGTTGTACGGTGATGAATGATTGTTCTGATATGGTCAATCCATAGTGTTCCATAGCAAGTCTGAAGCCTCTTTCGCGCATGGCGATGTTGCCTGTGGCGATACCGGAGGCTACCATCATGATGTCACTATGGTGTTTGTCCACAAGGTGCTCTACAAGCGTATGTACGGCACTGATGTTTGCCATGGTGACAAAATCTGTGGCGATATGCTCGTAATAGGTGTCCAGTACAATATAGGGAACGGAAAGGCTTGCAAGGGAGAGGATGTCTTCCGGTTTCAGTTCCGTTCCCAAGACAATGAGACCTTTTGGCTGTTTTTGATTGATTTCAGCGATGAAGGTATCCATGGTCTCGATTCGTTGCGTGTTGATTTCGAATGAATATCCGAATTCTTTTACAATATGGTGGATTCCTTCAATGTAGTTGACGATGAAGTTGTTTTGGTCGCTGTTCAGGATCAGCCCATGTCTACTCAGTTTTGCAAATACGATGATTCCGTTCTGACGTTGTATGTATGATCGATTGCCAGGAACCCTGTAGTTCATTTCTTTGGCAAGTGCAACTATGTGTAACCTCATCTCTTCACTAACTCCTTTGTGACCATTCAGAGCGAGTGATACGGTGGTTTTCGATACTCCGGCTTTTTCAGCAATTTCTTTAATACCCATGTATGAAAGCATACCCTTCCCATACTTTGTTGTCAAATATTTAGGTAAAATTAAGTGAAATTTAGGTAAAATCGCATGAAAATAAGGACGATTTTGCTGTATTTATCCAAAATGTCGTACTAAAAGCGAGCATTTAAACAAGATGAACTAAATTAGTTAATTAATGTTTGACTTCTCATTTTAGGTACAGTAAAATTTGGACGTCACTGTAAAGGAGGAATACAGTATGAAGAAAACTCTTATTTTATTGCTGGTTGTGCTTATGGTTGCTCCAGTTTTGTTTGCAGCTGGGCAAGCTGAAAAA
>JAQVVB010000275.1 GCA_028699215.1 Sphaerochaeta sp.
GATGTTCACGTGATCGATATCCGATACGCCTTTGAGTTGCTCATAACGTACGACTCCTCCACGGGCATAGACTTCAGTAGCTTCACTTTGCAAGAAATACCTGCATAGATCAAAATCATGCACGCAGAGATCCATGATCAGACCTCCGCTGGTGGAAGCAAAGGATAAGGGAGGGCAGGAAGGATCCCGACTTATCCCCAAGATAGAAACCGGTTGTCCAAGCTCACCACTGTCGATTTTCTGTTTTGCACGTAAATACCCGGTATCAAACCTCCGCATGAACCCCAATTGCAAAAACATTCCAGACGCATCCACCAATGTTTTGATTTCCTTCGCTTCTTCTACATCCATGGAGAGCG
Source organism: Sphaerochaeta sp. (assembly GCA_028699215.1). Classification (GTDB taxonomy): domain Bacteria; phylum Spirochaetota; class Spirochaetia; order Sphaerochaetales; family Sphaerochaetaceae; genus Sphaerochaeta. The sequence continues at coordinate 360 of JAQVVB010000275.1, forward strand.
GCTTTTCACAAAACACCGCTTTTTTTGCCAAAAGGGCAGCTTCAATCATACGTGCATGCATGGTTGTAGAAGAAGCAATGATCACCGCATCCAATTCCTTTATCGCAAGCAATTCCTCATACTGAAGATAGGTGGGGACTTGGGGAAAAGCATGGGAGAATCTCTGTAAAGCTTCAAGTGAACCATCGCAAACAGCAATCAGTTCAGCATTGGCGACACGGGAGACAAGGTTTGATGCATGACGATATCCTAATCTTCCCAATCCTATCACTCCGCAACGCAGCGTCTTCATGTCATTACCTACCTATTGCACGATGCCCGATGCGGCATACATGATTTTTTCTTGGGAGAAATCCTCCCGATTCAACACATTGGTGACTTTCCCTTCATGCATGACCAGAATCCTATCTGCCATCCCCATGCACTCATCCATCTCTGAACTGATCATGATGACTGCTGCACCTCTGGATACCAAATCATTGATCAGATTGTAGACCTCGATCTTTGCCCCGACATCGATGCCTCTGGTGGGTTCATCGAAAATAAAGATTTTTGCTGATGTCATGAGCCATTTGGCAATGACCACCTTTTGTTGATTCCCCCCACTCAACTGACCGGTAAGGGTAAACACAGAGGGGACCTTGATCCTCATGTCATCAACCATCTTCTGGGATGACTTGCGGATTTTTACCAGATCGATGAACATTTTTCTTTTCTTGAAATCCTGGAGATTCACCAACGTTGCATTGAATTCCACAGACTGCAAGAGAACCAACCCCTGCCCTTTTCGATCCTCGGTCAAGAAAGCAATGCCTGCCTTGATGGAATCACGCGGATTCTTGATTATTGTTTTCTTTCCTGAGATGTATATTTCCCCACCATCAAGTTTATCAGCTCCCGTAAGGGCACGAACAACCTCTGTCCGACCGGCTCCCACAAGTCCTGAAAACCCAAGGATCTCTCCAGAACGGACATGAAAACTTACCTGCTCAAAGGTGTTTTTCTTATATAAGTCCTTGGCTTCAAGCAATATATCTCCAGTTTCTATGGTTTTTTTTGGATATTTGTTCGTAATATCACGACCTACCATCAACTTGATGATGTTGTCGACGGTGACCTCTTCAATCTGCTTGTGCGCCACCACCTGTCCATCACGCATGACCGTTACCGTATCGCAAATCGACTTGATCTCTTCCAATCTATGGGAAATGAAAATCATGGTGACTTGTTGTTTTTTGAGTTTCTCGACGATCCTGAACAACTCTCCTGTTTCTTTCTCGCTCAAGCTTGCAGTGGGTTCATCCATGATGATCAACTTTGCATGAGCATGTACGGCCTTGCAGATTTCCACCATCTGACGTCGACCTACTCCTAGATACCCAACAGGAGTGTTCGGTTCGATATCCAACTCGAAGTCCATCAGCAACTGGCGTGTCTGCTCTTCCTGTGCTTTTCTATCAAGCATGGAGTGCTTTTTCTTCAATTCCCTGCCAAGAAAGATATTTTCGGCTACGGTCATATACCCGACTTGATTCAATTCCTGATAAATACAGGCAATACCCAGATCCATCGCCTGGTGGGGGGTAAGGGATGTGTAGCTCTCTTTTGCAAAGAAAATTTCTCCAGAATCAGGGGCATGAGCACCAGCCAATACTTTAATCAGCGTAGATTTGCCTGCTCCGTTTTCACCTACCAGACCATGGACTTCGCCTTCACACACGTTCATGCTGACATCATCGAGAGCAAGAACACCTGGATAGCGTTTTGTGATGTTGCGAAGTTCCAGTAAGTTTCTCTCTTCCTTCACCTACTCCTCCTCGAATGTACTGTGTGACATGGTTGAATAAGCATTCATTGTCTAGTTAGTCTATCTGGATTTTCATTCATAAAAGTCAATGATATCTGAAAACGTTATCATAATGTCATAATTACACCATATTTTGCATTTGTCAAACAAATCTTGCAAAATAGCCTATAGTCCTCTCTCAATGCCTTATAAAAGAAAAACCTTTACAAATAATTCACACGTTGTATACTCAAAGTAATTGATAACGTTTTCATAATAAAGTGCTTTTTCCTGCGCTCACGGCATCATACGCAGGAGGATTTTATAACCATGAACGGTAAAACAAAAATTGGGATCATTGGAGCCGGCAGAATTGGACGACTCCACGCAGAAAACATTGCACGCTTGGTGCAGACCGTTGAAATCGTCGGAATTTCTGATGTCAAAATGACTGAAGAACTCAAAATTTGGGCATCAGACCTTGGAATTGCATTGATCACCTCAGACCCGATGGAGTTGATCAATCACCCACAGATTGAAGCCATCATCATATGCAGTTCCACTTCCACCCATGCAGATTTCACCATGGCAGCAGCAAAGATGGGAAAACATGTATTCTGTGAAAAACCCATCGACCTCTCCCCACAGAAGGGTCTGCAAGCCATCAAAACAGCAAAAGAACACAAGGTGAAACTTCAACTCGGCTTCAACCGCAGGTTCGACCACAATTTCAAACAGGTTCATGACCTCACCAAAGCCGGAAAAGTCGGAGACGTACACATTGTCAAGATCACATCCCGAGACCCGGCTCCTCCCTCTCCTGCCTACGTAGCCGTTTCAGGGGGAATTTTCCTGGACATGATGATTCATGACTTTGACATGGCTCGTTTCCAAGCTGGAAGCGAAATCGTAGAAGTCTATGCCGCGGGTACCGTGCTGGTCGATCCTGAAATTGGAAAAGCCGGAGATATCGATACCGCCATTGTGACGCTCAAATTCGCTAATGGCGCCATTGGGGTGATCGACAACTCCAGACAGGCAGTCTACGGCTATGACCAACGAGTAGAAGTGTTTGGTTCCAAGGGTTCTGCCCAAGCAGAAAACGACACTCCTTCCCGCGTATCACTCTCCACCATCGAAGGAGTCACTTGTGACAAGCCGTTGTACTTCTTCCTACAGAGATACAAACAGGCTTTCATCGATGAAATCTACTCCTTCATTGAAGCCATCAATGAAGATAAGGAAGTTGCAGTATCTGGTGAAGATGGACTGGAAGACATGGTTGCTGCTCTTGCCAGTGGCAAATCCCTCAAAGAGGGCAGACCTGTCACCATCAAGGAGATGAAAAAGGAGCTGGGTATATAACAATGCAGATGAATCACAAAGGTCCATTCGTTCATGGATATACTGAATTAGTCCCTCGTTCTGGAGTCACCAGCGATATGATGATGTCCTTTGGTGTCCTCTCCCTCGTTGAAGCAGAGGTCCATCAGGATAAAACCTCAATGGGAGAAGAACGTATCTGGCTGCTCTCAAAAGGGAAGGCAACCCTTACCTGGGGTGAGCATTCCCAAAAGGTCTCTCGAACTGATCTACTCAATGCAGAACCTTGGGTGCTTTCCATCCCCTCCTCCATCGATGTCACCATTGAAGCTGAACAAGGGGGTGCAGAATTCTATCGAGTTGCCACCGACAACCCGACTCAATTCGCACCACGCCTTTTCACCCCAAAGGAGTGCATCAGCGAATTCCGTGGGGCAAAC
>JAQVVB010000276.1 GCA_028699215.1 Sphaerochaeta sp.
TTAGGTCGAGTTTCCATTCCTTTGGGAGGGACCAAGGGTTCTTTGAATGTATCGGTGGCCAGTGGCATCATGCTCTATTTTTGGTATGTGCAATGAAGAGCCACGTTACCTTGAACGCTGAAGAAAACTATATTCGGATGACGCAGACCCCGGTGAAGAAATTGATTCTTCAACTCTCAACCCCTACGATCATTTCCATGCTGATCACCTCCTTCTACAGCTTGACCGATACGATCTTTGTCAGTCGTCTGGGAACCACTTCCAGTGCAGCTGTTGGTGTGGTCTACTCGTTGATGAGCATGATCCAAGCCATCGGCATCACGTTTGGACAGGGATCAGCCAATACTGTTTCACGTCTGTTGGGAGAAAAGAAACGACAAACGGCCAATGAGCTATTCAGCACTGCATTTTTCAGTTCGCTCTTGTTAGCTGCATTGCTGAGTGCTTTGGGACTGGGCTTCACCCTCTCTCTGGTCAGATTTCTTGGTGCCACTGAAACGATCGAGCCCTATGCGGTTGCCTATGCTTCCACCATTTTGCTGGGAGCACCATGGATGACGGTCTGCTACACGATGAATAATAATCTTCGTTCAGAAGGAAAGGCTTTTTTGGGCATGGTGGGGATGAGTAGCGGTGCCATCCTCAATGTAGTGCTCGATCCTTTGTTCATTTTTGTTTTTGGAATGGGGATTCGTGGAGCCGCTTTGGCAACCATCATCAGTCAGTTTGTGAGTTTTTGCATCCTGCTTTCCCATTTTATCTTCAAGCGAAGCAACCTGACGCTCTCATTGAGAAATTTCAGACTGAAAAAATCTTACTATGCAAGTATTTTTGTCGTAGGTTCGCCTTCCCTCATTAGAAATATCCTCCACACGGTATCTGCCATTTGTCTGAATGTTTTCTCAGCTCCTTTCGGAGATGCTGCCATTGCAGCAATGTCCATAACCACAAGGGTGATGCAGTTCCTCAACTCCGCGTTGATTGGATTCGGCCAAGGATTGCAACCGGTAGCTGGGTTCAGCTGGGGGGCGAGACTGTACAGGCGTCTTCTTGATGCTTTCAGGTTCTGCGTTTTTACGGGGGTGGTGAGCTTCACCCTTCTCGCTGTGGTCTGTTTTTTTGGAGCAGAACACATCATGCGTCTGTTCCTTTCAGATCCTCAGGTCATTACGATAGGGACGTTAGCCATCCGGTTGCAGTGTATCATGATGCCAATCACTGCATTCAATACCTTGACCGGGATGGTTTTTCAGAGTACCAGCCATGGAGGGACCAGTTCTTTGCTTGCCTTTGCCCGGCAGGGACTGTTCTTTGTACCGGTTGTCGTGCTGTTGCCCAAGCTGATGGGCTTGTTGGGCATACAACTGTCACAACCTATTGCAGATGTTTGCACTTTCGTGCTTTCGCTTTTCTGCATCATTCCTTTTCTGAAATTGCTTACAACGTTGCAAAAGAAGGAAGAAGCGATTGCTACCCTCGAGTAGCAATCACTGCCTGATACATCTTTTTCAGTCTGTCCTCAATATCGAAATTGAAGTTACCTGCACTATAATTGCCTTTCGCATTTCGTATGCCGGCAGGTCTTCCTGTAAGCAGTTGCATTCCTTCATCAATGGTCTTGATTGGATAGATGTGGAACTGCTTGTCTTTCACTGCCTGCAACACCTCGTACGGAAGGATCAGGTTTCTCACATTCTGTGCAGGAATGATGACTCCTTGCTTTCCCGTCAGCCCCGTTGTCTGGCAGGTTTTGAAGAATCCTTCGATCTTTTCATTTATCCCTCCTACCGGTTGTATCATACCCATTTGGTTGACTGATCCGGTAACTGCGATATCCTGTCTGATCGGAAGTTCGCCGATGGCCGACAGCAAGGCATAGAGTTCGGAAGAGGAGGCACTGTCACCGTCAACTTCAGCATATGACTGTTCAAAGGCAATTCCAGCATAGATGGAGAGGGGAAAGGTTCTTGCATAATGCTTGCGTAGATATCCTTCCAGGATAAGGAGACCTTTGTCGTGAATCTCGCCACTGAGTCCTGCCTCATGTTCGATGTTCACAATTCCTTCGTTACCAGGAGCAACCGTGGAGGATATCACCGTCGGGGTGCCGAATGATGCAGCACCTCTGTCCATGACAGCCAGACCGTTGACCACCCCGATTTTAGTCCCGAAGAGGCTGATGATCATATCGCCGCTGACAATTTCTGCATTGATCCTACTTTCGGAGATTCCGCTGAAATAGCCGCGTTCTTCATTGGCTTTGAGTATGAGTTCTCCATTGATGGACTCTTTACCTGTCATTTCCGCCCAATAGTTTGCTTCGATGATGATGTCGAAGAGTTGGGAGAATTGCGTTGATAGTTCACTTCTGGATTCAGCATACCATGCACTATAGCGAAGCAATTGGCTCAAGGCGGTATCAGTAAGTGAGCGACAGTTGCTTTGTTTGGCGAATTGCAGCAAGGCCCCTATGGTTTTTGTGATGTTTTCCTTGTTTGACGGCATCGAATAGTCAAACTGAGCAGAGATTTTGAAGAGACTCAAGAACCGTTCATCGTGTTCTGAAAGGGTGTCGAAAGTATCTTCATTTCCAATGAGTATCACTTTCACGAACAGAGGTATGCTTTGGGGGCGGATGCCACCGCTACGCAATTCACCTTTTGTAAAGAGATTGCTTTGAAGGGTGAGTGCATTGGAATCAAGATAGCGTTTCAATGCATCCCATAGACCTTGCTCTGCGAGCATTTCTTCTGCGTTGATCACGATGAAGCCACCGCTGGCCTCCATCAACGATCCGGCATGGAGTGCAAGATGAGGTATGGTCTGTTTGGAATCGACGGTACCAAACAGGTTGGAGAAGGTAGGGTGTGACTCGATCACCAGTGGTCTTTGCGTTGTCCTTGCATGGTTTACCAGCAGGTTTGCCCGATATTTGTTGGCGATTGGGTCTGTATGGATTTGTTCCTCGCTCAGGTTCTGAATATGATGAGCCTGCCGATGAAGATCCGATCTGAGGTGTTTGAAGTAGAGCACCAGTTGGGGATCGTGAAACTGTTGTTCCAAACCATCCACCAAGGAGAGGGCTTTTTCCTCAAACGATACTTTATCGAGTATCAACTTGCAGAGATCCTCGGTAAAAAGTTCCATGGCATCATAAAACTCTTCACCAACGCCTAAGGGAAACGTAAGTGCTATGGGGGAGTCTGGTTGTTGGAAGTTGTAGACATAGACGATGTCTTTGAGCAAGGAGATGTCACTTCTGAATGGTTGGGTGGTCTGCTTGACCGCCTCCAACCTGCCGCTTCCTGTATTTCCGCTTACAAAAATATTGTATCCGTTTTCTGGAATTGCAAGACCCATCTGCAGTGACCGCAGGGCACGGGGTTGCCCTACAATTGTTTCATTGCCTGCATGGTTTTTGCAATCACGTACCATTTCCAAATCAAAATCAAAGGCAGCTTCTTCATAAGGAAGCTCCCTGACAATCGTTATGTGTTCTGCCATGACCGAACTATAGGTGGTGGAACAAATGGTGTCAACTCTTTATAATGAAGGGATGAAACGCAATGAACTGGTAGAGTACCTAGATGCATTTTTGGATCTCGCTTCCTTCTCTTCCCTTGACCGTTCCCTCAATGGATTGGTTCTTGGTGGAAAGGATAAAGAGGTGAAGAAGATTGCCTTTGCAGTCGATGCCTGTCAAAGGACATTTGAACTTGCTTCTGAAAAAGGAGCTGATTTGTTGGTCGTTCATCATGGGTTGTATTGGGGGCATCCGATTTCAGTGACCGGTGCCCACTACAAACGCATCAAAACCTTGATTGATGGCAATTTGGATCTGTATGCCGCTCATTTGCCTTTGGATGCCCATCCTGTTGTTGGAAACAATGCGGTGATGGCCAA
>JAQVVB010000277.1 GCA_028699215.1 Sphaerochaeta sp.
ACGAAACCGGTCTTGGATTGATACCTCCTGATGCAGAAAGTCGTTCTTTCAGAGATCTTGCAGGGTGGATGAATCAGGACCTTGCCGAGATATCGAATAATGTCATCTTGATGGTTGCAGGGATTCCGATTGCCATCAAGGGGAAGGTCCTTTGATGGATAGTGGGTTCAGTGGGGCTTTTCGTACCCTTACCCGATTCTCGGTACCGGGAAAAGAAGGGGGGAAGCAGAACCGAACACTGTTCTGGTTTCCCTTTGTAGGGCTTGTTTTAGGGTTGTTTGCTTCCCTGCTGGCTCTCCTTCCTTTTTCTCCTCTGCTTAGAGCCTCTCTTATCGTTGCATTTCATGCATATGCCACCCGTGGGTTTCATTTGGATGGCCTGTGTGATATGGCTGATGGATTTGGAGGGGGCTGGGACAAGGAGCAGACGCTGAGGATCATGCGAGACTCGCATGTAGGTTCTTTTGCAATCATTGCATTATCCTGTACGTTGCTTGTACAGGTTTCCGCTCTATCTGAGGTGGTTTCGTATGTACCTGTTGTAGTATTCGCTCCCATGGTCGGTCGGTTCATGCAGGTGCTTGTCATCTCGTTTTCTTCATATGCAAGGGAAGGAAAGGGAACTGCTTCAGCGTTGGTCACCGAGAGTGGCCCTCGTCATTGCATTGCTCCTTTCTTGTTTTTGGCGGTTTTTCTGATTGTCCTATATGTGCGTGACAGTGCTCTTTTTCTTCCTTGTATGTTCGCCTTCGTTGCTGCTTTGTGCATGGCCTTGTTCTTGATGCGTCTCAGTAAGAAGAGACTTCAGGGTGTTACCGGGGATGTATTGGGAGCAGTTGAAGTGCTTTGTGAGACTTCTGCCTATATTGGGACCCTTTTGATACTTGCAATTGAAACACTAGCTCGGTAATACTACGAATAATAAATCATCAATGAGCTGGAGGTTGGGTAATGAATATTGTCTGTTTGGATCTTGAGGGTGTGTTGGTGCCTGAAATTTGGATCAACTTTGCTGAAAAAACGGGTATTGAAGAGCTTCGACTCACCACCAGAGAAGTACCTGATTATGATGTACTCATGAAAAGCAGGATTGAGATTCTAAAACAACATGAACTCAAGCTTTCCGATATCCAAGAGGTGATTGCCTCCATGGAACCTCTACAAGGAGCGAGGGAGTTTCTTGAAACCCTTCGTTCTTTGACCCAAGTGGTGATTCTCAGTGATACCTTCACTGAGTTTGCACAACCCTTGATGAAAAAGCTTGGGTATCCGACGCTTTGGTGCAATGATCTGATTGTCGATTCCCAAGGAATGATCTGCAACTATCGCATGCGTCTTCATGATGGGAAGAAAAAAGCCATCAGAGCACTTAAGGAATTGAATTTCAGAACGTTCGCAGCCGGAGATTCCTATAATGATCTTACCATGATTCATGAAGCCGATGGAGGATGTCTCTTCAGAGCTCCTGAAAGGATTTTGCTTGAAGAACCGAATCTGAAGTTGACTATTACGTATGATGAGTTTCTTCAGGAGGTAAAGGAGTTTCTCAACGCATGAGCAAGAAAGAGTTTTCCTCTTTGATTGTTACGCTGGTGGTGTTGATCGTCTCGATGTTCGTTGGATATGGACTGCTTGCCCTCGTGTACGAGGGGAGCAGGTTGATCATGATGATTTTTGGCCTTCTTGTGGTAAGTGTTTCGGCTTTTCTTGTGGTGTATGCAAGTAAGTTGGGGAAATATCTGAATAAGGATGGCGAGGATGAAAACAAAACGAAGGAATGAGATGGTTCTGCAAAGTGCTTGGAAACAGCGGCAGACAGTCGTGTTTCTCAGTGACTTTGGATCTTCTGATGGAGCGGTCAGTGCAATGCATGGTGTTGCCAATGCAGTGTCGAACAGTTTGCGTCTTGATGATTTGACTCATGAAATACCACAGTTCAATATCTGGGAAGCCTCGTATCGGCTCATGCAAGCCATGACCTATTGGGCATCAGGAACGGTCTTTGTCTGTGTTGTCGACCCTGGGGTGGGCAGTGATCGGAAAAGTGTAGTCGCCCTGACTGAGAGTGGTCACCTAATCGTTACTCCCGATAACGGAACCCTTACCCATATTGCAGAACAGGTTGGCATTCTTGAAGTTCGTATGATCAGTGAAGAGACCAACCGCCTTGCAGGAAGTCAAAAGAGCTATACCTTCTTTGGAAGGGATGTCTATGCGTATACCGGAGCCCGTCTTGCAGCAGGATTGGTGGAATTCGAAGAGGTAGGGCAAGTCCTTCCCAAAGTGGTGAGACTCAAATTGGAGAAAGGCCGGGTGGAGCAAGGAAAAACACTTGTAGGGGCCATCGATATCCTGGATACCCGGTATGGTTCTTTGTGGACGAATATCAGTCATGATTTCTTGGAGGATCTTGGCGTCGACTATGGTAGCATGATGCAGGTGACGATAACCAAAGATGGTCGAACTGTATATGGCTATCCTGTACAACTCTGCAGAAATTTTACAGAGGTGGGGAAGGGAGCGCCTCTCATCTATGTAAATAGCCTGCTCAACCTTGCAGTCGCCCTCAATCAAGCAAGTTTTTCACTAACCTATGGTATAGGGACTGGTGAAGGCTGGAAAATATCTTTTTCGGTGGTATGATTGAACAGATTCATTGAATAAGGAGCAAACATATGGAAAAATCGAAAGGGATGCAGCCCGTGAAGTTGGTTGTCATCATTGCCATCGGTTCAGCGTTGTATGGGGTTGGGGGACTTGTCAGCATACCTGTATTCGCAAACACGACCATCAAGCCTGCAATGGCTATTCTTGCATTGTTTGCAGGAATGTATGGGCCGGTTGTAGGCTTTTTGGTAGGTTTTCTTGGACATTGGCTTACCGACATGTTTGCCGGTTGGGGCGTATGGCCTACCTGGATGTTGGGAAGTGGAATCGTCGGCGTAGCCATTGGTCTTTTCCCGATGCTCACCAAGCATGCGCTTGATGAAGGTATCTTCACTTCAAAACAGATTGGTCTGTTCATCGTGCTGGCGTTTTTAGGCAATTTCATCGGTTACATGATAAGTGCTCTTCTTGATTTTCTGTTGTTCGCAGAACCAATGGACAAAGTCCTCACCCAGCAGTTGATCATTGCATTTTCCAATACCATCGTCATTGCCATTCTTGGTACTGTGTTGATGTTCTTGGTGGTCAAGAGAAATAAAGACAACAGTAATCTGATTGCAGACGACTCTAAATAGAGGTATGGCAGAACCCCTCATATCCTTCAAGGATTTTTCATTCACCTACAAATCTCAAACACAACCTACCCTCAAGCACCTCAACTTTGCTGTCCAGCAAGGGGAGAAGGTGCTGATCGTAGGTCCTTCAGGAAGTGGGAAAAGCACCTTGGGAAGCTGTATCAACGGCTTGGTCCCCCATGCTTTTCCCGGTGTCTTGGAGGGTTCTGTCACGGTAGGGTCTCTTGATATCGAGAAGAGCGATATCTATGAGATCAACAAGCATGTAGGCACTGTGCTCCAAGATACCGATGGTCAGTTCGTAGGGCTGACTGTGGGTGAGGATATTGCATTTTCATTGGAAAACCAGTGCATGAAGCTGACTGAAATGGTTCCGTTGGTGCAGAAAATGGCAAGGCTTGTGGGGATGGAACAATTCCTTTTGCAGAGTCCTCAAGAGATTTCCGGAGGACAGAAACAACGCGTTTCGCTGGCAGGGGTGTTGGTTGATGATGTGGATATCCTGTTGTTCGACGAGCCTTTGGCCAACTTGGATCCTGAGACGGGGAAGCGAGCCATTGAGTTGATCGATGAACTGCATAGAAAGACAAAGAAAACCATCATCATCATCGAGCATCGCCTGGAGGATGTGCTT
>JAQVVB010000278.1 GCA_028699215.1 Sphaerochaeta sp.
CTCCAGACCAAACAGAGCAGACCGAAAACCCTCCCTTTTTGATTTTCTGGTATCCAAACCGCAGTTGAAGGCAAGAAACACCAGTATTGGCTTTTTCCTCCTGCAAGAATGCAAGTAATGCAGGCAATTGTCTCCAAGGCCTTCGAGAAGGGTCGCACCAGATGGCTTTAACCTCTTTGCCACTTGAATCAATTCCACAAGTAAGATCAGCAACACCTTCCTTGTACGAAAGATGGAGAAGCCCCTCAGAATAATGCACTGCCTCTGCATCAAGAAAAAGAAATCTACACAAAGGAACCAATCTACCCATATATGAGGCCTTGAGTCGCTTTGCAATCTCATCATCCTCCCCTTCTGGATACATCTCCCAAGGAGGAACACCAAGTCCTTCAGGGAAAATTCGTAAAGAAGATAAATCTTCAAGCGTCAGAAGATTGAGGTAGCAAGTTTCGAGAATTGAATCCCCCTCAAAAAAAGAGTGCAGAAATCCCAAGAACCCCAGCGATGTGCCTGCTTTCCCACTCTTAGATTTTCCTGTATATCCCTCTGTAAGAATTATGCTGTTATCAACTTTTTTACCACCAAAAGCAAACCCCTGCATGGTAACAAGCAATTCTGCTCTTTCAGCATCCGAGAGTTCTTGTTGCCGTTGATTATCAAAGAGTATGGTGGTATTGCCTGTTGCTATATAGGGTAAGAGAGCTCCATATGACTGAGCTTTTGCTTTTGCAAACTGAGGAAATTGTAGAAATCCGTGGTCCCCATAAAGCCAAAATTGATCACGGTGGTTCTTCAAGTATTCTAAAACAGCTGTCTGAAGACCTTCGGTACCCATTTGAAACCAATCATCGATATCTTGAGGCGTATAAGCAGCCTGACAAATAGCCCACAATAATTTCAAGATGGATATTTTAACAATCGGATTTCCTCCTACACCCCGCAAAGTCTTTTCGCTGAATACTTCAACAAGTGAGCATCTATTTCCACTTGCCACGGGAATCCATCTTTCTTCTACTAGATTAAAACTTGCATTCATATCATATCCTTTTCCATATCAAGACCCAATTTCGCATCATAAAACCCAATTTTTTCGCCGGTAAGAAATGCTCGTACAATTCCCTCATCATCAACGATGCCAACGGAAAAGACTGTTCCAGCATCATCAGTTGGGAAAGACCCCACGTAGATATAGTTTGAAAAATAACGTTTGGTTTGCTCAGGAATTCGACATAATTTTCTGGCACTAACAGATATCGAATTCTTCAGCAATTCTGCAGATTTCTGCCTACGTACGAGAGAGGTATCATATCCTTCCAACCGTAATGAGACTTTATTTCCATCAAGAAGTTGCAGGTCCAAATGAGAACCTGCTTCCTGACAACTTTTTACGAGAAGCAAACTACCAGTCGGTCGATCAGAATACCGCGTCTTGACCATCTCATCTGAGAGTGTCCCCCCAACAGTAGAAACATTTGAGAGAGCAGCAAACCTTAGTTTTTCTTTTTCCTGAAGCAGCTCTGAGAGGAATACAGCCATAGCACCCACATCTTTTCGTTCAGAATACGTGGTCTCGACGAGCGTTTTTATATCTTTTGGAAGACTGACCGTTTTCAGGTTTTGCAAAACTTCCAAAGTACGAAGTAAAACATATGGAGCATACACAAATCGAGAATTTCCTTTGAGTGCTGGAAAAACCTCCGAAGTAGAAGGAGTGCACAAGATGGTTGCCCTACATGAGGCAGAGGAGGGGCGTAATTTATCATTCCCCTCATGCCTCCATAATCGCCCCATCCTCTGGAGAAGCATATCGGTAGGACAAAGTCGGGTCACAAGAAAATCAGAATCAATGTCCAGTGATTGTTCCAAGACCTGCGTTCCTACAAGAATTCGTCCCTTTTGGACACGTCTTTCAGCAGAATCAGATCCATATAAGCGTATCCAATGGAATTCATTTGAATCACGGTCGGAAAGTGTGAATCTGGCATGCAAAAGTCCAACCTCTACTGATGTTGATTGCAAGCGCGCGGAAAATAGGCGGAATATCTGTTGCGCTTCGGGAACTGAGTTTTCAATCCATAATACTTGTTCACCCTGAAGCGCTTTATCAATAGCCACCTCCATGGGTTTTTCATCCTCATAAGACATTTTTAGTGAAACTTCACGCCCATCAGGACACTGCAATGGAATGATTTTTTCACTTTCAGTTGAAGTAGATATCGTTAACGCCGGGTACACCTGCATATCATCACGGAGGTGATGATCCTTCTGCCCAAGAAGCTCACACCGCTGCGAAGCAGTAAGTGTTGCACTCAAGATGATTACCGTACAGTGCAAGCTTCTTAGCAGCGAAACCAAATCACTTAATAGTGTTCCTGTATAGCTATCATACGTATGAACCTCATCAAGGATAACCACTTTTCCTGAAAGGCCATATGATCGAAGGTAATTATGTCTCACTCTGAGAACAGCCATCAAAGCCTGATCGATTGTGCCCACACCAAAAGGAGAAAGCAAAGCACGTTTGGTAGAATCAAACCAGCTTCCTCCTGGAGAACCTTCCTCCCCTAATGATGTAGTTTTCAGCCAAGACAGCCCATGGACAAGTTGGGCATGTTGGTATTCACCACTACCATCATCACTGCAAATTGCGGAAAGGAACCTTTCCATCCTCCCATGAATTTGATCTGAGGTAACACGAGAAGGCAATGCAAAATAGATTCCAGAAGCTTTTTGAGAAGCCAATAAAGCATAAGCCGCATACAAGGCAGCTTCAGTTTTTCCTATTCCCATGGGGGCCTCAAGTACGTATACACCTTCACCATTAACTTGGCTGTAAAACTGTTCTTGTATTCTTCTAGGCTCAAATCCAAAAACAGTTTTGAAGGAAAGACCCTTTACATAATCACTTCTGACAAATCCCGCTTTTTCAACTGCGTTGAGTGCTTGGATTTTAAGTACCTCAGGTCGAATTGAATTGGAAAAACTGAATCGCTCATCCGAACCTATCCAGTCTGCAAGCGTAACAAGACCTAGTGCGAAGTCCTTATTGCTTCCTTCGAATCGAGCATCTGGCTCAAAGATTTTCTGTAAAGCAAAAAAGAGTTGTTCACGTAGTTCCTGCCAAGGTTTTCCACCATAACAAAGAGAATCAGAAGGATAGATTATTTCTGGTTCGAATCCATGATGGCACCCGGCGATTTCAGCTAAAAACTCATCATGATCAATAAGCGCCGCTCTGCTAACAGTATAGTGAAACCCAAATTGCTTATCCTCGTTATGAGCATGCTCACCTATTCCTGCATCCAAACCACAAGCAGCATATAATTTCGATTGAAAAGCTGGATATACCTTTCCAATATCATGAACTGATGCCATGAAAGCCGCCGATGAAGGAGTCAAAGACCTAGTCCCTAAATGAAGCCGGTTTAGATATAGAGCTTGAGCAACATATCCCACGATCAAACAGTGTTGAAACACGGTTACACCTAGAACCTTATTCCCATTATTCCATCGTGTTTTTGCATGACACCGATCAAGCGGAAGAGTTGGAGTCTTTCTTTCGTTTTCAGAATCTATTGAAACTGATGCACGAATCAATGATTACTCCTTTCATATAGCCAATTATTGAAATAATTGTACCATAAGCCATTTTAATCTACAACTTATTTCATCTTGAGCGTAAAAAGACACTGGAATACATACGAAGTATCCAACACATGCAAGAATACTCGGCAGCAACCGTGGAGCATCTGCTTCTTCATCTGCTCGTGCGTCAGGAGCGACATCCCCTGCTGATCAAAAAGTCCTCGACTACATGCAAGTTGCAGGTCCTCATTCATCAGCGGAAACCGATCACGTCCCCAAC
>JAQVVB010000028.1 GCA_028699215.1 Sphaerochaeta sp.
GTGAAGTAGGCATTCTTTCCAAGTCGAAGCCTGTTTCCATCATCACCGGTAAACCTATGAAACCTGGTTTATCCGGAGCGGTAAGCGGTCTTGGTACTGCATCAGGTATGTTGGGTGCTGTGTTGATCGGTCTCTGTTGGATGGGGAGTTTCCTTCCTCTTACGCTTACGAGTGTTTTTTATGCAAGTGTGGTGTCTATCGGTTCTTTTTTCGGTTGTATTATGGATAGTGTGCTTGGCGCAACAGTTCAAGCTCATTATTATGATGAAGAAAAGGACTTGCTTACAGAACACCCAGAGGTGGAAGGGAAAAAGCTTCCCCTGGTTCGTGGTATTCGTTGGATAGATAATGATGTTGTCAATCTTATGAGCAATGTCATTGCCGTCATGTTGGCAGGTTCTTTGGCTCTTGTTCTGGGATAAAGTGGTTTTTCACTTGCTTCTCGAGAAATTTATTTGTATGTTACATGTCGGTGGGCTTGAATATGGCCTGCCCAAGTGTATTTCGCACCACATATTCTTAAGTGAGGATATATTATGGCAAAACAATTGCAGTTCAATGAAGAGGCACGTAAGTCTTTAGTGACAGGTGTCGAGAAGATTTCTCGTGCAGTAATGGCAACCCTTGGACCTAAAGGTCGTTTGGTTGTGCTCGACAAGAAATTCGGCGCACCTACCGTAACCAAGGATGGTGTCTCTGTAGCACGTGAGATTGAGTTGGAAGACCCGTTTGAAAACATGGGTGCACAGCTTCTCAAGGAAGTTGCAACAAAGACCAATGATGTAGCTGGCGATGGAACCACCACGGCAACTGTTCTCGCTTGGTCCATTACCAAGGAAGGTATGAAGAGTGTTGCAGCTGGAGTCAATCCAATGGGCATTCGTCGCGGTATCGACAAGGCTGTTTCCGATGCTGTCGCTGAAATCAAGAAACAGGCAAAGATGATCAAGGACAAGGAAGAAATTTCCCAAGTCGCTTCCATCAGTGCCAACAATGACCGGACCATCGGCGATGAGATTGCCAATGCCATGGAAAAAGTCGGTCTTGATGGGGTCATCACTGTTGAAGAGTCCAAGACCATTGAAACCACAACTGATTTTGTGGAAGGCATGCAGTTCGATAGAGGCTATCTTTCCGCATATTTCTGCAATAACCGTGATACCATGACCACCGTTCTGGATGATCCTTTCATCCTGATCTACGACAAGAAAATTTCCAACATGAAGGAACTCCTTCCTGTCCTGGAGAAAATTGCACAGTCAAGCAAGCCCCTGCTCATCATCGCAGAGGATGTCGATGGCGAAGCTCTTGCCACCTTGGTTGTAAACAGCGTCCGTGGCATTCTCAATGTCGTTGCCGTCAAGGCCCCTGGCTTTGGCGATCGCCGCAAGGCCATGCTTGAAGACATCGCAGTACTCACCGGTGGTGAAGTAATCAGCGAAGAACTCGGCTTGAAACTTGAAAATGCAGATCTTTCCCAGCTTGGTAGGGCGAAGAGTGTCAAGGTTGAGAAAGAGAATACCACCATTATCAATGGAAGCGGCAAGCAGGCTGACATCAAGGATCGTATTGCACAGATCAAGGTGCAGATTGGTGATACCACCAGTGATTACGACCGTGAGAAGTTGCAGGAACGCCTTGCCAAACTGGCCGGTGGTGTTGCTGTTCTGAACGTTGGTGCTGCTACTGAAGTAGAGCTGAAAGAGAAGAAACACAGAGTTGAAGATGCTTTGAGTGCTACTCGCGCCGCTATTGAAGAGGGAGTCATCCCTGGTGGTGGTGTTGCTTTGGTTCAGGCTGCAAAGGTCATGGAAAACACCGATCTCTCCAAGTTCACCGAGGATGAGAAGGTTGGATATAAGATTGTCCGTCGTGCTCTTGAGGAACCTATTCGTCAGATTGCTGCAAATGCAGGTCTTGACGGTTCTTTGATTGCAGACAAGTGTAAGAATGAGAAACCTGGTATTGGATTTGATGCAGAAAACTTCAAGTGGGTGAATATGAGCGAATCCGGTATCATTGACCCCGTGAAGGTTACCCGCAGTGCGTTGCAGAATGCTGCTTCCATTGCTGCTCTCATTCTTACCACAGAGTGTGCAATTGCTGATCTTCCTTCTCCTGCCGGTCCTGCAATGCCAGCTGGAGCTGATGGAATGGGCGGAATGATGTAGGGTTATTTTGCCGAGAAAGGCCGCGAGGAAGAGATTCTTTGCGGCCTTCTTCGTGTTTTGGGCGTACAGGCATCGCTAAAGGTAAAACTTGACTATCATAGCTTGTACGTGCTACGTTAATCGGTACTTGGAAAATTGGATGTGAAGTAGACCTTCCATCTCTTTTTTGCATCCGATTTCTATTAAAGTGAGGATTCACCCATGTTGTCATTACTTAGTGCTATGGCTGCCCCTGAGGCATCTGGAGCTTCGGCAGGCTCAACCGGTTCCATGATGACCACGTTCGTAACGTTTGGTCTCATCATCGTCATCTTTTATTTCTTGATCATTCGTCCGCAGAAAAAGCGAGACAAAGAGACCAAGACGATGCTTGCATCGATCAAGAAGGGTGATAAGGTTGTATCTATTGGAGGTATCCACGGAACGGTAGTGGCCGTCAAGGAAACAACAGTAGTAGTAAAGGTAGACGATACAACTCGTCTAGAGTTCTCTAGAAGTGCTATTAGCAGCATTGTCGATCGCAAGAGTGACTCAGCAACTGCTTCAAGCAAGAAAAAGACCAAGAAAGAAGAGCAGGTTGAGAAGGTAAGTGCTCCTGAAAAAGAAGCTGCCACTGATGCGACAGTCGTTGAGACTGAAACTGAAACCGACAAATAAAATACAACTATAGAGACATTCTGGAGAGTATCATGAAAAAACGGAGTCGTCTGGTGATTGTTCTACTGGTGGTCTTGATGTGTGGATATTTCTTGTATCCCACGTTCAAGTGGTACGGTGGGGTACCCGAGAGCACTAAGGAATTGGCAACAGGCTCGAATGTGCAGATTAAGGAATATTCACGGGGACAAGCATCACGTGACCTTCGTGCATTGAAGGAATTAGTGGCAAAGGATCCCCTTACCACTCTTCCCAGCGAGTATGGATATCTGAAGGACGTGGCAAAAGCCAATTATAAGGCTATGAAAAAGCCCGTTCCCAAGACATGGACAATAGAAGCTCTCTTTGGAGGTTTCTATAATGAGCAGGATCTGTTTGATTCCTGTGAAGAGTATTACCGAACGGAACTCTTGGAACTCAAGAATTTGAGTACCAAAGCCCTTCAGCTCGGTTTGGACCTCCGTGGAGGTATGAGTATTCTTCTTGAAGCTGATGTAGCTGCGTATGAAGCGAAGAAGGGAGCATCTGTTTCTTCTGCTGAGGTGACTGCGGCTATCAAGCAGGATATTGAGATTCTTGAAAAGAGAATCGACCAATTCGGTGTCAGCGAACCTGTTATCAGATTACAGGGAACTGATCAGATTCTGGTTGAGGTTCCTGGTGCTGCAGATCCTGAGAGGGTGAATTCCTTCCTCAGGGGAAAAGGCTCCTTGGTTTTCAAGATGGTCGATTCCACTCTTACTTCAGAACTTGAGGCCTATTACAAAAACAATCCTTCTGAAGTCTATACCGATAGCGGTGTTCTCAAGCAACCTGAATTCCTTCCAGCTGGAAAAATTGCAGCCGGTTACTATGTAAGTGACAGCTATGGAATCGACGAACTTGAGAGTTTTGTGGTCCTTGAAGAGGAAGTAGGTCTTGATGGCAGTCACTTGGAAAGTGCAACTACAGGAACTGACGGTATTACCGGCAGACCAGTGGTCAATTTCCAACTTGACAGCGTTGGTGGCGATGTATTCTACAAGCTGACCTCAACTCATGTTGGTGATACACTTGCTGTTGTCATGGATGGAAAGGTCAAGGCTATGGCTACCATCAATGAAGGCATCCGCAACTCGGTTCAGATTTCTGGATTTGATGCTGCTGAAGCCAATGACTTGGCCATCGTATTGCGTACCGCAGCGCTTCCTATCGAATTGACGGTTTCCAGCCAACAGGCTGTTGGTGCGACACTCGGTGAAGATGCCGTTAATGTAGGATTGAAGGCTATTGCCATTGGTCTTGTATTGGTCATCCTTCTCATGTTTGCATACTACAGTGTAAGTGGTTTGATTGCTAACCTGGCTCTTTTATTCAACATGGTGATTATGATTTCCGTTCTTTCTGCCTTTAACTTCACCTTGACGCTTACCAGTGTCGCAGGTCTTATTTTGACCCTTGGTATGGCGGTTGATACAAACGTAATTATTTTCGAGCGTATCAAGGAAGAGCGTCGTTTGGGCAAGAGTGATATTGCTTCGATCAAGGCCGGTTTTGACAAGGCTTTCTGGACAGTCATGGATGCAAACATCACGACTATCATTGCCGCCTTGGTTCTTTCCCAACTTGGAAGCAGTTCCGTCAAAGGATTTGCAAACACCTTGGCAATTGGTATCGTCAGCTCGGTGTTCACAGCCCTGTTTGTGTCTCACTTGATCTTTGATGCAACAGTTGCTGACCGTGAAGGTAAGAAGTTGCACATCAGCTGGAGGAAAAACTAAATGCTTAAGAAAGATATTCCTGTCATCAAATACCGTTGGTATGCATGGGCTTTGGCAATCATCCTTTTGATTGTCGGAGTTGGTTCCTTGGTGCTTAATGGTGGTTTCAATCTTGGTGTTGACTTTGAAAGTGGTTTGAGCCAGCGTATTCAGCTTGCTCCAGCCGGTTTGTCTGTCACCTATTCAGGTAGTGATGATGCCACACTCTCAATCGCAGGATCTGCCCTTACGTTGGAAATCCGTGGAGCTGAAGGTGTGTCTTCCACTGTGTTCAAGTCATCTGCCTATCCTACATCCGCAGACTTGGCTTCAGCTCTCAACAAGGTTGGAAAGATTTCTGCTGTAGCAATCAACGGTTCATTACAGACCGAGGATTTGCTCTCTGGATATGGATTCCCTGCTACCCTTTCAAGCGAGGCCACTGAGTTGAATTTCAAAGCTAGTGGAAACACTACCATTGAAGATATTCGCGTTGCCCTCAACTCTTTGGGAAATGTGAAAGTGCAGACTGTTGGCGCTACTGCTGACCAGACGTTCCAGGTTCGCCTTGGTATTAAAGACAACGATACCCAGTCGACTATGGAAGAGGCTGTGAAGCTTGCCCTTGATGCCCACTTCGGCAAAGGCAATGTAGTTGTCTTGCAGAGTGATTACATTGGAGCAAAGTTCAGTGCAAGTCTTGTTTCCAGTTCCGTGCTTGCCATCATCGTAGCTATGGCTCTGATTCTGGTATACATTTGGTTCAGGTTCAGATTTGCGTATGCAGTCTCCTCACTGATTGCTCTGGTGCATGACGTTCTGATGTTGTTGGGTGTGATTTCTCTCTTTAGGTTTGAATTCTCCAGTACCACGATTGCAGCGTTGTTGACCATCATTGGATACTCCTTGAACAATACGATCGTTATTTTCGATCGAATTCGTGAAAATGTATCCTTGAACAAGGATGCTTCACTTGCTGTACAGATCAACAAGAGTGTTACTCAGTCTCTCTCCCGTACCATCATGAGTGCTGTAACCACATTGGCAGCAATTATTCCTTTGGCAGTATTTGCCACCGGTGATATCAAGATGTTTGCGGTAAATATGGGTTTTGGTATCCTTTTCGGTACATACTCTTCCAACTTGCTTGCTCCTAGCATGCTCTATTGGATCAGTAAGGCGCAGAAAAAAGCCAATGTAGTTGAAAAGGTCGATCAGGCTAAATAAACTGCATGTAGTTTCTGAGAGCGCCGCCGTGGGGTTTCCTTGCGGTGGCGTTTTTCGTTATTGGAGGTGTTATGGAACTGATCCTATCTGATACCATGGGATATTGTGGAGGAGTTTCCAGAGCGATTTCTTTGGTTGAGCGTGCAATAATTGAAGCTCGTGACAAAAAACTTCCCGTCTATTCCTTGGGGAAAGTCATCCACAACGAGCAAGTGTGCATGAGCTTTGCTGATCAAGGACTCAAAACCATTTTTTCTCCAGATGGCCATGAACCTGGTCTGGTTGTGTTGAGGGCTCATGGGGTTCCTGATAAACTTAGACAGGATTTCAATCGAGCTGGCTTCACCCTTATCGACGCGACTTGCCCTGTGGTCGCGAGAAATCTGCATTTGATAGGTAAGAAATGCTTGGAATACTCTCTAATTGTAATCGGTCATGAGAACCATCCAGAAACGCTTGCAATGCAAGGAGTGGAAGTCGATGGGAAGATTTGTCAGACTCATTTGATCAGTATCCCTGAACAAGTAGCGCACCTCCCGCTCGATCAAGCCTATGCTGTATTCGTACAGACGACATTCGATCGGATCCTATGGAATGACATCCGTGAGCAGTTGCAGATGCTGCAAAAAAAAGGTGTGGAAATCGTGTTCATGAATGAAGTATGTCCCTCTTCGGTGGATAGGAGAGAAGCAGCGATACGCCTTTGTAAGAAATGTGACGCCATTGTCGTCATTGGGGGAAAAGAGAGTGCAAATACCAAAGCATTATATGCTCTCATTCTTCAACAGGGAAAAAAGGCATGGCATATCGAAACTGAAGATGAAGTGACTGAAGAGATGAAGCAGTATGATATACTTGGAATTACCGCAGGGGCTTCGACACCCCATTCCATCATTGAGTCAGTACAAGCAAAACTGCAGGAGGAATAGAGCATGGAAGAGAGCAACCGGGGAATCCCGATACCGACGATCAAAAGGTTCCCTTCATACTTGAGACTGTTGAAGCAGTATCTTGAAGAGGGAAAGGAAATGGTTTCAGCAACCACTCTTGCAGAAGAGTTGGGTTTGAAGCCCATTCAGGTGCGTAAGGATATTTCCTGCACAGGTATAGAAGGAAAACCAAAAGTAGGGTTTACCATTATCAGACTCATCGAGGCCATCATTCATACGTTGGGATGGGATAATGCAACGGATGCAATTCTCATTGGGGCAGGTCATCTTGGATCTGCGCTTGCCCGCTATGAAGGCTTTGACAGTTATGGATTGAAGATTGTAGCTGCTTTTGATATCGATCAAGGGAAATGGGGTTCTCGATTAGGAGACGTCCCGGTGTATTCTCTTGCCGATCTGCAGGATTACATCAAAGCCAATCATGTCAATATCGGAGTTCTTGCAGTTCCTGCGGCTCAAGCTCAGGAGACGGCTGAGATATTGGTGAGTTGCGGTATCCTGGCAATCTGGAATTTTGCCCCCAAGGATCTGAAGCTTCCTGAACGGGTAGTTGTCCAGCGGACTGATTTGGCTACAAGTTTTGCTGTACTTTCTGCCAAGGTCAAAAGAAAGATAGCGAATGAAGACCTGACCGGTGAAGCTGACGAATGGTAAATTACCGGTTCTTAATGTGGGATATCTGATTGATATCCCATTTTAATGTGAAGATAGGAATAATAAATTAGATTAATAGTATAAAAACACTATAAAAATCTGCAAAAAATGTAAAATAAAAACCCCATAAAGCATTAATTGTTGACTTTTGAAAGCGTTGAGGTTACCATAACTCAACAAACAAAAGGAATGAGGTTTCGCATGGAAAAAGTTACGGTTGAGTTGTGTATGGGCAGTTCCTGCTTTGCAAGAGGAAATGCACAGACTTTGACGCTCATAGAACACTATATTGCTGAACATAACCTGGAGGACAGGGTTGAATTGATCGGACATCTATGTCTGGGTGCTTGTTCGAAAGGGCCGAATCTGAAGATTGGGGAAAACACGTACTGTGGAATACAAAGTGAGTGTGTTTTGGATTTGCTCGTTCAGGCTTTGCAAAAAGCTGAAACACAGTAAAAGGAAGTACCTATGATTCATCCCATCTATACTGAACTGACAGAGTGTCGCGATTGTTATAAATGTGTCCGTTCCTGTCCCGTTAAAGCCATCCAAGTCAAGGATGGCTCTGCTGTCGTTGTCAAGGATCGCTGCATCTACTGCGGTCATTGTGTCGATGTCTGTCCTTCCCATGCAAAAAAAATCCGAAATGATATTGCAAGAGTAAAACAGTTTCTTAAAAGTGGTCGAAAGGTATTCTGTTCCCTTGCTCCTTCTGCAGCAGCAGAATTCCCCGATGAGATGGACAGCTTGATGGTTGCCCTTAAGAAACTGGGATTTTATGCAATCAGTGAAACAGCCATCGGGGCTGCCTTGGTCAATGCAAGCATCGAGCAATATGCTTCGGAACATGACGGCAGGTGTAATTGGATTTCCTCTGCGTGTCCTACTGTGGTACAGATAGTCAAAAAATATTACCCCACATTAGTCCCTTCACTCAGCAAAATCCCTTCACCGCTGCAGTGTCATAGTGCATATCTGAAAAAACTCTACGGCGAAGATATCGGCATCGTATTCATCGGTCCCTGTATTGCAAAGAAGGTCGAAGCGGATGAAACCCCTGGCTATCCCGATTTTTCCCTTACCTATGGAGAACTTCGCACCTGGTTGAAAGCAGATTCAATTTCCTTGGATGTCTTGGAACAGCAGCTGCAAACAGGAGAGGCACAGGTTCCAGAGCTTTTACCTAGTGCAGCTGGGAAATCCACATTGTATCCAGTGGAGGGAGGCATGATCGCCTCCATGCATTGGGGTAGTGATCCTTTTCAGACAAAGGCCATTGCCATCAGCGGTGCTGAACAGGTGATGGGAACCTTGAAAGGGTTGGTTTCAGGAACCTCGAATGAGGATTTCCTCGAGTTGCTTTTTTGTGAAGGAGGTTGCATCAATGGTCCTGGAAGTGAACAGGGCCGTTCTTCGGCTTCCAAAAAAAGCTTTGCTTCTCGATATACCAGAAACAGAATCGATGACCAGCAGAATATCTTCGCTGGGGATCCTGCGTTTGTCAACGAATTGCTAGCCTCCGGCTATGATATGATACACAAGGGTACTCCCTATGAGGTTGTTCCAGTGACCTCAGCCTTTGTAACCCACCACTCGGAGGAAGCCATCACCCAAGCGCTTCACTTGTTGGGTAAGGCCGATAAGAGTGAGGAGTTGAATTGTGGTGGCTGTGGGTACAACAGTTGCAGGGAAATGGCCATCGCCTATCTTGATGGTATGGCGGAACCTGAGATGTGCGTTACCAAAATGCGAAAAGAAGCCCAGAGTAAAATGGATGTTTTGCTGAGAACCATTCCCATTGGGGTGGTCATTGTTGATGATTCACTTAAGATAGTGGATTGCAACAGTGGTTTCCTACAGCTTTTTTCCGAGGTCGATTTTCAGATAGAAGGGGATTTACTGAACTTGGTTGGAGGGCTTCCTTTGGAGAGGTTCGTTCCTTTTCATGAAAAGTTCCGTGATCAATTCACCTATGCAAAGGCAGAACAATATCGATTGCACTATCAGGATAAGTTTTTACGCGTGACTTTTTTCTCTGTGGAAAAACAGAGGTTGGTGGGAGCGTTGTTTGAAGACGTCACTACACCTACGGTACGCCGGGAGACAGTAATCAAGAAGGCAGAGGATGTGATACAGAAGAGTCTGGAGACCGTACAGCAGATAGCTTCATTATTGGGAGAGAACGCAGCAGATACCGAGATAATGCTCAACAGTCTCATCGATGCCTTCAAGGTGCCTGGAAACGGTGAAATTGATGGATTTACCAAAGATGACCAACAGGATTATACATGAACGATATTTTCATTGATGTAGACTATGCACAAATCTACAAGAGTGGGCAAAAGATAGGGGGGGATGTCTTCCTTCTCTCTCGCAATCCTGATAACAATCAGGTCGTCTGTACACTCAGCGATGGGTTGGGCAGCGGGGTCAAGGCAAATGTCCTTGCAAGCCTTACTGCCCACATGGCTCATAAGCTGAGTTTCAGCGAGTTGGATCTCACCCACTCGGCAAAGATAATCATGAATACCCTTCCTGTCTGTAAAGAGAGGAAAATCAGTTATTCTACGTTCACCATAGCGGACATCAGGCATCCTTCTTTGGAGGATATACACATCAACTTGGTGGAGTATGACAACCCTCCTGCGTTGTTGTTCAGAGGATGCAGTTCACTTTCTTGGAATCGTGAGAAAATAGATCTGCAACGTGATGGTGCTTTCAAGAAGGAAGAACTCTCCCGGTCGTATCTGAAGATGGAAGTAGGTGATCGCCTTATCATATTCAGTGATGGCGTTACCCAAGCCGGTATGGGAAAGTCGTTGCCGTTAGGGTGGCGTGTCGAAGGTGTGCGACAGTTTGCACAGCAACAGATAGAACGCAACCCAAGCATCTCTTCCCATGACCTGTCTCAAGCTATCGTCCGTAAAGCCAATACGCTTGATAGGCTTGTTTCAAAGGACGATATTACCTGCATGGTGGTGTATGCCAGAAAGCCCAGAAGAACGTTGGTGGTTACAGGACCTCCTTTCACCAAGGAAAAGGATGCGTTGCTTGGTGAAAAGATCAGTGCGTTCGAAGGTCGGAAAATTGTCAGTGGAGGTACCACAGCCCTCATCGTTTCCCGTCTATTCAATAAGAAACTGAAGGTGGATATGAGTTGTTGGTCTCCTGATGTTCCTCCTTGCTCTACGATGGAGGGAATCGATCTGGTTACCGAAGGGATGCTTACATTGAGTAAGGTTGCACTGATTTTGGAAGAAAAGAAACAGGTGCGGACGCTCCATGACGATGCCGTCAAGAAGTTTGTGGAAGTCATGCAGGATAGCGACCAGGTACATTTCATCGTGGGAACCAAGATCAATGAAGCTCACCAAGATCCTAATATCCCTGTTGAAATAGGGATTCGAAGAACAATAATCGGGAGACTGAGAAAGGCTCTTGAAGATAACTATTTAAAAGAGACCTCGCAAGAGTACTTGTAGGGGATGGAGAGGAGTATTCTATGGGTAAGAGAGAGAAAGTGCTGGTCAAGATTTGTGTCGGGACCGCTTGTTTTGTACAAGGTGGTGCAGATTTGTTGTTGTATAATGATTTTCTAGACCCCGTCGTCCTCGCAAATTGTGAAATTGAGGGTTCTTCCTGCCTCGGTATGTGTAAGATGTCATCAACCAAGGCTAGACCTCCCTTTGTGCAGATTGGCACTGAGGTGTATGGAGACATGACGCAGGAGAGATTCTGCAAACTTTTAGCGGAGGCTGTAAATGCTTGAATTGAACAACCAGTATACCCTGATAAAACGCAGAGTGCAGACTGAGGTTCTCAAGCAGTTTTTTGATGAGACTTTAGAGCAGGATGCTGATAAGATACCGTTTCTGATTATTCCAAAGGAAAGAATCCCCAATCGGTGTTGTATCTATAAGGAACGAGCCATGATTCGTTATCGGATCATGGCAATGCTTGGCATTGACATAGAACGGTTTGACGATGAGATGAAGCCTCTCACTGAATATGTGAAAGAGGTCATGGTCAAGGATACTCCTGCAGTCCCCATCCTCACCACCATCAGTACAGCCTGTTCGGCCTGTCCTCCCGATAGGTATTTGATCAGCGATGCTTGTCGCGGCTGTTTTGCCCGACCTTGTCTTGCCAACTGTCCAAAAGACTGCATTACCTTTTCTCATGGCCAGGCACATATTGAAGAGGATCGTTGCATTCGTTGTGGCAAGTGTAAGGAAGTCTGTCCTTTCCATGCTGTCGTGCACATTCCTGTCCCTTGTGAAGAAGCTTGTCCTGTCAATGCTGTGAAAAAGAATGAAGATGGGTATGTGGAGATCGACTATAAGAAATGCATCAGCTGTGGCCGTTGTGCTATGAGTTGTCCGTTTGGTGCAATCGTTGAGCGTTCAGGATTGATTCCTGTAGTGAAGATGCTCAAAGCCCAACAGCATGTCACTGCAATGATTGCTCCTGCCATCGAGGGACAGTTCCCCGGAACACTTGCACAGATAAAACAAGCATTGCTCAGTTGCGGTTTTTCATCTGTCGTGGAGGTTTCTCAAGGGGCTGAGACGACAAGCATTCACGAAGCACATGAACTGACCCATCGAAAAGAGAGCGGAGCCGGCTATATGACGACCAGTTGTTGCCCAGCTTACATGGAAGTGGTGGATAAGCATCTTCCGTTCTTGTCGGAAAGAAGATCTGAAGCACTTTCTCCCATGGGATATATCGCCCAATGGTGCAAGGAACAGAATCCTGAAACCAAGACGATTTTCATCGGGCCTTGTCTGGCCAAGAAGGTGGAAGCCATTCGCCTTGGCACGATTGATGGAGTGATGACGTTCAGTGAGCTGGCCTCCTTGTTCATGGCAAAAGGCGTGGATGTACGGGAGATGGAGAGTGCTGATCTTGGTGATACTGCTTCCTTTGAGGATTGTCGTCAATTTGCAGTGTCTTCAGGTGTTGCCGGTTGTGTTCTCAATCGTTTGGAGGGCACTCAGGAGGTGAACGTGCTTCCTATCAATGGAATTGACAAGAAAATGTTCAGAGCCATGAAAATCTGGGAGAAACGTCCGCCTGAAGCCGATTTGATAGAAGTCATGTGCTGTGAGGGTGGTTGTATCAACGGACCTGGTACCATTGTGAAACCATCGGTGGCGCTCAAACTCCGTGGTGGCAACAAGGCAGCTACTCCTGTCAAGGCAATGAGGGATCCTCTGGTGAGGAGCGAGATGCATGAGCGAAAATAATGAGGAAGTCACACTGCTTTTGCAGCTTGAGAGCCTCATTGGTCCTTGGGAGGGCAATATCCTACGAAGATATTGCCATCTCAGCAATGCAAGTGCCTTGCTGTGGGATTACTTCAAGCAGATCAACTGGGTGGGGTTCTATCTTGTAGAAGAGGGAAAAGAACGGTTGATCCTGGGGCCCTTCCAAGGAAAAGTAGCCTGTACCGACATCCAGTTTTCTCGAGGTGTCTGTGGAAAAGCTGCAAGAAGTGCTCAGAGTCAGTTGGTCGAGGATGTACACCTGTTTCCCGGGCATATTGCCTGTGATGTTGCTTCCCGTAGCGAGTTGGTGGTTCCGATCCTTGATGCAAGAGGAGATGTCGTAGCTCTCATCGATGTTGACAGCCCCTTGGTGGGACGATTCACAAAAAGCGATCAAACCCTTTTGGAGCAGGTCTCTTCCTTGCTTGCAAAGATGCTTTGGACTTGACTATTTTAGGGAATGTGAGCATGCTACTAGCAAGGCGTTGAGAAAGACGAGTATCCAGAAGCGGCGTGAAAGAGAGGATTCCCCCCCTTAGGGTGGTTGAGAGGAATCTGACGAGCGCTTGGTGAAAACCCCTTTTGAGCCGCATACCGAACGGGAAACTCAGTAGATTATGCCGTACACCTGACGATACAGGTACAATGAGCGTCTTATCCGGCGAAAAAGAGTCGGAAAGGAAGCAAGGTGGAACCGCGGATTCATGAGAACCTTCATGTCTTCGTCCTTGCCGGATACGGAACATGCCGTAACGGAAGGAGAAGGCATGAGGGTTTTCTTTTTTTGGTACACACCCACCTTGTAACGGTGGAAAGGAGATAGGAATGGCTAAAGAGGAAATGGGAGAGAAGCTCTCCAAGATTCGTCACTCTATGTCGCATGTTATGGCTGAAGCTGTATTGGAGATGTTTCCTACTGCACAGATTGCCATCGGTCCGTCGATTGAAAATGGTTTTTACTACGATTTTGAGTTGCCGAGACAGTTACTTAGTGAAGACTTGGAAGAAATCAGTAATCGGATGAAGGCCATCATTGCTGAAAATAAGATGTTTGTGAGGACAGCTGTCAGTCGCGAGGAAGCAAAGAAGTTTTTTGCTGATCAGAAATATAAGCTTGAACTACTCGATGCAATCCCTGAGGATGAAGAGGTTTCTCTCTATAACCAAGGTGGTTTCACCGACCTCTGCAGGGGCCCTCATGTCGAATCCACCAAAGAACTGAAGGCTGACTCTTTCAAACTGATGAGTATTGCAGGTGCATATTGGAGAGGCAAGGAGTCAAACCCCATGCTTACCCGTATCTATGGAACCGCATGGGCCAATGCTAAGGAGCTGAGACTCTATCTGCAGCATCTTGAGGATGTTGAGAAGAGAGATCACCGCAAACTTGGAAAGGACCTCGATCTCTTCAGCTTGCACGAAGAAGCTGGTCCGGGACTTGTGTATTGGCATCCAATGGGGGCGAGAATCCGTCAGGCCATCGAGAGTTTCTGGAGAGAAGAACACTATGCCAATGGCTATGAGATGGTCTATACCCCACATATTGGGAAATCTTGGCTCTGGGAGACCAGTGGTCACCTCGATTTCTATAAAGAAGGTATGTATCCCAAGATGGATATGGACAAGAGTGACTACTATGTGAAGCCCATGAACTGTCCATTCCATATCATGATTTACAAGAACAGCAAGCACTCCTACCGCGACCTTCCGTTCCGTTGGGCTGAGCTTGGAACGGTATATCGATATGAGAAAGCCGGTGCCATGCATGGATTGATGCGAGTCCGAGGTTTTACCCAGGACGATGCTCACTTGTTTGTCACTCCCGACCAGATGAATGAAGAGATTTTGGAAGTGCTTCGGTTCTCGTTGCACATGCTGCATTCTTTTGGGTTTGTCGACATCAAGGCCTATCTTTCGACCAGACCTGAAAAAGCGGTTGGTGAAGTCAGTAAATGGGATGCTGCTACAGAAGCCCTTCGGCAGGCAATTGAAGCTGAAGGATTGAGCTATGAAGTTGATGAAGGTGGTGGTGCTTTCTATGGTCCGAAGATTGATTTGAAAGTCAAGGATGCCATTGGACGAGAATGGCAGCTTTCTACCGTTCAGTTTGATTTTAACCTTCCTGAGCGTTTCAACATGACCTTCGTTGATAAGGACGGTGTCGAAAAACGTCCTTACATGATTCACCGCGCTTTGCTTGGTTCGATCGAACGGTTCTTTGGAGTTCTGATTGAGCACTATGCTGGAGCTTTCCCGCCATGGCTGGCTCCTGAACAGATCAAGGTGATTCCCGTTGGTGAAGCATTCTTCGATTATGCCAAGCAGCTCGAGAAACGCCTGCGATTGGAAGGCTTGCGAGCTTCAGCTGATCTTGGTGACGACCGAATGAATGCCAAGATCCGAAACGCCCAGCAGTTGAAGATTCCTTATATGGTGATCATCGGAGATCGTGAGGCAACCAATGATCAGGTATCGATACGATACAGGAACGGTAAGCAGGAAAATGGCGTACTGACCTCTGATTTCATTGCTTCTGTCAAAGCTACGATTGCAAGCAAGGAACAGCTGTAAAAAAAGAGTATTGCATCAGAGAGCCGGAGTGATCCGGCTCTCTTCATTTGCTGTCTTTAGACAGTTGAGTACGCGAAGCGTACGAAACATGAAACCACCCGCTATGCGGGTGCGGAAACGGTTTGTTATACAAAAACACTCACCTTCGTGTTAGGATTTTGGAGTTCAGCCCA
>JAQVVB010000029.1 GCA_028699215.1 Sphaerochaeta sp.
GACCTCTTGGGCCGCGTCCTGGCGCAGGACATCACCGCGTCGTTCGACATCCCGCCTCGGGACAACTCGGCCATGGACGGCTTTGCTGTGCGGTACTCGGATATCAAGGCCGCACCCGTCGTGCTTGAGGTCATCGAGGATGTTCCGGCGGGCAAGGTCGCGACCAAGCCCGTCGGGAAGGGCCAGGCGATCCGCATCATGACCGGGGCGCAGATTCCCGAGGGAGCGGACTGCGTCATCCCCGTAGAACTCACTGAACCCGGAATACGGGATACTGAATACAGGATACTGAATAGTGTTCAGTTGGGCGAGCACATACGCAGACGGGGCGAGGACGTCAAGGCGGGCGCCGTGCTGCTTCCCCGGGGCATTCGCCTGCGGCCGCAGGAGGTCGGATTGATCGCGTCGCTGGGCATGACCGAAGCAATGGTCGCGAGACGGCCGGTGGTCGGGATCCTGTCGAGCGGGAACGAGATCGTGCAACCAGGAGCCAAACTTGGTCCAGGGCAGATCTATGACGCCAACCGCTATAGTGTCAGGGCGCAGGTGGCGCAGGTCAATGCCCAGATCCGAGACTACGGCATCGTCGAGGACAAACTCGAGTCGATCATCGCCGTGCTCGAACGTGCGGCGGGCGAGTGGGAGACTCCTTCTATTCGCAACAACAAGGGACTGACTGTGTTTTCTGCAACTTGCTTGAGTAGGTCTTCATCCTGGGATCCACTGATGACCATCCGCATGAAGGTAGAGGATGAGGACATGTCGAATCGCATAATCTGTGGGGTTTCCGCCCAATCGGGGAGTTGGTTGGAAATTCTTGTCAGCAAGGAGTTGATGTCATCGGTGGCTTCATCCAAATCCGTTCCATAGGCAAATTCGAGCATTACCATTGCTCTTCCGGTGGAAGAACTGGAGGTGATGGATTCGAGACCTTCCAACGATCCCAAGGAGTTTTCAAGTACTTTTGAGACCTGTTGCTCGATTTCCTCCGGTCCTGCATCATTTGCACTTACCATTACTGAGAGTACAGGCATGTCTACCGAAGGATAGAGGGCTATATCCAGATCAGAAACAAAGAGCGATGCTATGACAAGGAGCAGGATGTACACCATACTGATGAGGGTGGGCCTCCTGACTGATAATTCGCTTATTTTCATGGTTATTCCTCAATTACTTTCACAGAAGTGCCGTCAACTACAGAACCTGCAACGATGATTTGTTCACCTCCAACAAGACCTGAGGTCACGACACTTTTGTTGTCATCAGAACTGGAGGTGGTTATTGCAACCCGTTTTGCTTTTCCCTCTTGGACGATGTATACAACGGGTTCTCCTAGATACGTGGAGATGGCATCAGAGGGGATGACCAGACTGTTGGGGATCTGTTCGGTAATCAGACTGAGTCGTACGAACATGCCTTCTTTCAATCTATCGTCCTTTTCGTCAATGGAAAGCGTTACCTCAATCGTTCTGTTGGTGCTGTTTACACTTGGACTGATGCTTTTGACACTGGCACTCATGCTCTCGTCACTCCAAGCTGCTGTGGAGAAGGTGGCTTTCATGCCCTTTTGCAGGGTGGAAAGATAGCGCTCGGAAATGTTGGCGACCACTTCAAGTTCTCCAGCCTTTCCCAAAGTTGCCAGAGATGTCGATGTATTGATTTGTGCTCCCACGTAGGTGTCCACGGAGTACACCGTTCCACTTACTTCTGAAATGATGTTGCTGGGTTTATAGATGTTGCCCGCATTGGAAGGATCCACCGTAGCGATGATATCGCCAGATGTAATGACATCACCTTTTTGTATGTACAGTGCTGTCAGTTTACCTGCAATGGTGCTGGTAAGCGTGATGTCTTCCATGCTGCTCTTGAGTTCTGCACCCATCGTGGTGGTTTTGATGAAGGTGGTAGGCTCAACGGATTCAACTGAAACATTGATGACAGTACTCGCTGTTTCATTGGGAGGAGTCATTAGTCCTTGTGCATTCTGTTGGTCATTGAGAGTTTTATACGCAATGGTAATCGCCAATCCTATGCAGAGTGCAACAAGTATGAGGGTGATGATTCTATCGAAACGAAGTTTTTTATCCATGGGATTCTCCTTAGTTGTTATTAAGTGTGGCTATCTCCACTTCAAGCAGATAGCTGAGGTCATAGAGAGCTTGGGTGTAGGTCGTTTTTTGATTGAGTATGGCGATTTGGGAGCTTTGCACCGTCTTGATGCTGGATGTCAATTCGTTGTAGGTGGAAAGTCCTGCATCATACGAGGCTTGGACCAATTCTTGCTGATCCTGGGCAAGCTGGAGATGCTTTTCAAGTTTTTCTACAGTTGCCTTTGCCTGGTTGACTGCCTGATAGGCTTTTTTTACTTGTATCTGCAAGCTTTGTCGTTCAGCTTCCAGATTGTTTTGTGCGATCGTGACCGCAATCTCTTTGTTCTTGAGGCTTACCTGAGACGATGAATTGGAAAGATACGCATCCAGAGGGAGTGAGACCGATACCGAAAGTGATGTGTTGTCCTTTATTGTTGCATTGCTGCTGCTTAAGGTTCCTGATAGACCAGTGGATGCACTTACGCTGATAGTGGGTGCGAGTGCAGTGTTTTTTTCCATGGTATAAGCAAGCTGGGCTTGTTTTACCACCAATTCAAGACTTTTTATGGAGGTGTTGTTTGCCATTTCCAGCAACGAATCCAAGGATTTGATCTCTTTGATCTCCAAGAGGGCGTCAAGTTCATCAAATTCGGAGATGCCGATGAGCAGGGAGAGGTCGTCGATTTGGGTCTGCAAGGTCTGATCAGCAGTCTCCAAGGCAAGTTCTGCATCATATAGTGTGAGTTTGGCTTGGTTCACTTCCATGGTGGTCGCCCTTCCTCCTTCATACTTCTCTACCATCGATTCATACGATGCTTGTGCAGATTCGGTGGCAAGCTTCTGACTTGCTACGTTCAGCTTGGCACTGACCACCGAAAAATAGGCTTGGGTCACCTGACTTTCCACGGTGTTGAGCGTGGATGTGTAGGTTTGTTGGGCTGATAAGGCTGCAAGTTCTTGTTCTTCGTTGGTATACTTATCTGCACTGCTGAGGGTAAAACTTATGCCTCCGATGGAATACGAGGTTGAAAGAGATGTATTGATCAGACTGGCGTTTGTCGAGATTCCCGCAGTAAGGGAGATGGAGGGCAAAAGAGTGTTCACCTCTGAAGAATGCAGCTTCTGGGCGAGCGTGAGGTCAGCATTCTTGACCGTGTAATTGGTGTTTCTTGCGCTTTCGAGTGCTTGGTCGAGGGAAAGTTTCCCTGCAAACAAGCTTGTCATGCTTGCCAGTAGCATGAGAAAAAGCAATAGATTCCGTCTTTGCATGATGGACTCCTGTTCAAATTGTATGATTCAAAATAGCACAGACACTATGTTGACTTGTCCTATGAGGTGAGGAGTTTGATAGAAGGAATATGGAGAATGGATGAAGAGGTCTTTAAGAATAAGAAGGATGAATCAGGTCCTTGCGTTGACCAGTGGTGCTGCAGCTCAGTACAATGACGCCATGATTAAAGATGTATCACTAAGGCTGTCTCCCGAAGCAGCCTCCAACAGTATGGCCACAAAAGAAGCAGCCGCCAAACAGGCGAATGTGCCATTAAAAGACATTACTGGGATGCGGACCATTCGTCGCAGTGTCGACGCCAGGCGTAACCCCCCAGTCATAGATATGCAGGTTCGCCTTTTCTGCAACGAAGAGGAGTCGAATGTTTTTGAAAAGACCGAATATCCTCAGGTCAAGGATAAGAAACAAGTGATCGTGGTAGGCGCAGGTCCTGCTGGTTTGTTTGCTTCCCTCCAGCTTATTGAGAAAGGATTGAAACCTATCCTTTTGGAACGAGGGGGCGACGTCCATGCACGAAAGAAGGATATTGCAAGCCTCATCCGAACAGGCGAGGTGAATGAAGAGAGCAACTATAGCTTTGGAGAGGGTGGAGCAGGTGCTTTCAGTGACGGAAAGCTCTACACTCGTGCCACCAAACGTGGTGATGTGGGCAAGGTTTTATCCCAGTTCTGCCAGCATGGAGCCTCAACTGAGATTCTCTATGATGCTCATCCCCATATTGGAACCGATAGGCTTCCCCAAGTCATCGAGCAGATCAGGAAGACCATTCTATCCTGTGGTGGCGAAGTTCATTTCTCCACCAAGGTGGTAAAGTTCCTGCAAAAAGAGGGAACCGTCAATGGGGTTGTCACACAGGATGGGAAAGAGTTTTTTGGACCGGTCATTCTTGCCACCGGGCATAGTGCCAGAGATATGTATGAGTATCTTGAAGAGAGCGGCATAGCCATTGAAGCCAAGGCTTTGGCTGTTGGTGTGCGGCTTGAACACCCTCAGACCATGATTGACAAAATTCAGTACAAGCGGGAAGAGAGCCGAGGGCCCTACCTGCCTGCAGCCGAATACTCCTTTGTCACCCAGGTGGAAAATAGGGGAGTTTACTCATTTTGCATGTGTCCCGGAGGGTTTGTCATTCCTGCCATGACCAAAGCCGGCCAGATGGTGGTGAACGGTATGAGCACATCCGGCCGCGATGGCGCGTATGCAAACAGCGGTATGGTGGTTGAATTGCATCCTGAGGATCTTCCCCAGGATCAATTTGGTGGAAATCTGGGAGTGATGCGTTTCCAAGAAGCATTGGAAGCCCGTTGTTTCAAGGCTGGTGGTAGTTCCATGAAGGCTCCAAGTCAGAGAATGGTTGACTTCGTCAATCATCGCACTTCCAAGGACCTGCCTTCTTCGTCCTATATTCCAGGACTTGCCAATGCAGATTTGCATCATGTTCTGCCTTCTTTCATTTCAGAGCGTCTAGCACAGGCTTTTTCTGTATTTGGAAGGAAAGCCCATAAGTTTTTGACCAATGAGGCCGTGCTTATTGCAGCAGAGACCAGAACCAGCAGCCCCGTACGGATTCTCCGCGACAAGGAAACAAACATGCATGTGGAACTTGCAGGTCTTTTCCCTTGTGGTGAAGGTGCAGGCTATGCTGGAGGTATCGTAAGTGCTGCTCTTGATGGCATCAACTGTGCAAAAAGTGCCGCAGAGTATCTTGGATGCTAAGAGGGTTTGCGCCCATTCACGATGAGTATGCAAAGGTCCTGATCCTAGGAACAGGACCGAGCGTACGTTCATTGCAGAAAATGCAGTACTATGGCCATGAACGCAATGCGTTCTGGCCGATCATGCAGCTTCTTTTTTCTCAAGAATCGACGACCTATGCAGAAAAGCAAAACCTGTTGCTGGTCAACCAAATCGCTCTTTGGGATGTACTTTCCTCTTTTGAACGTGAAGGTTCCTTGGATTCAGCATATACAGATACGTATCCCAACGATTTGAAAAGTTTTCTTCTTGATCATCCGAGGATTTTGAAAGTCTTGTTCAATGGCAAGAAAGCTGAATCTCTGTATAAAAAACATATCAACTACTATCCCGAACACATTGCTTTCCATGCTCTTTGCTCAACCAGCCCCGCGTATACCCTTCCTTTTGAAGAAAAGGTGAGGATGTATCGTGAAGCCTTGTTGGATCAAGAAGTGTACTATTTATCATGAGGTGAAACAGTGCATTTCTGAAGGCTCTTTATTCGGTATGCTTTTTTCTGTAAGGCGTATCAGTAATCGGAAGAACATTGCGTTCTTTTTTGTCCAAGCG
Source organism: Sphaerochaeta sp. (assembly GCA_028699215.1). GTDB lineage: Bacteria > Spirochaetota > Spirochaetia > Sphaerochaetales > Sphaerochaetaceae > Sphaerochaeta. Next base: position 5,689 of record JAQVVB010000029.1, read on the forward strand.
GTAGTAGGCATGGGCGACAGCAGGGGAGGTAGGTATAAGACAGAGCTCTCCAACTCCTTTTGCTCCAAAAGCATAGGGGAGTTTTTCATTATCTGCCTGTACCAGATGTATCTCCATGGGGGGAACTTGGGTGGAACGCAATAAACCGAGTGTCCCAAACTTCACCTTTGGATACCCTTTTTCGATAGGATAGTCTTCTGTCAGAGCAAAGCCCAGACCCATGACAATCCCTCCCTCTATCTGACCCTCCACACTCTGGATGTTGACGGGAGTTCCTACATCATAGGCTGCCACTACCTTTTCTATCATGCCATGTTCATTGAGCACCACTACTTGGGTTGCATAGCTGTAACTGACATGGCTGATTGGATGTTGTTTTTTGGACCCCATGGGGTCGGTGATCGCTGAAAATTCACCAATGAACTCCTTTCCTTCCAAATCGGAAAGTGATGTTCCCTTCTTCAAGGCAAGCGATAATTTTTCAGCTGCTCTTCTGGTTGCTTCTCCTGTAACTACTGTTTGTCGACTAGCCGTGCTGGTTCCACTGTTAGGAGTCCTCTGGGTATCGGCAGGTTCATGGAGTACAAGGGACGGATCGAGGCCGGTTTCCTCACAAACCATCTGGGTGCACATGGTGGCAATACCTTGCCCCATACACGCTGCTGAAGTACGGATATGGACCTTTGCATCTTCTATCGAAAGGATGCATCTCCCAATATCCTTCAATCCAACTCCTGTGCCACTGTTCTTGAAGGCACAGGCAATCCCTGCATATTTGTTCTGTTCGAATGCTTCCTTGACGGCAAGCAAGGTTTCTTTCATTGCACAATTGGAATCTGCGATTTGTCCATTCGGTAGGGTCTGGCCCGGTTCGATTGCATTTCTGAATCGGAATTCCCAAGGGGAAATCCCTACCATCTCGGAAAGAAGATTGATGTTGTTTTCCGTTGCAAAACAACTTTGGGTTACCCCGAATCCCCGATACGCTCCTCCCACTACGTTATTGGTGTAGACAGACATTCCCAAGATATCGACATTCTGATAGTTGTAGGGACCTGCTGCATGGGTGCAGGCCCTTTGAAGCACCGGCCCTCCCAAAGATGCATACGCTCCAGTATCAGCAAGGATAAAGGCTTTCATGGCAGTGAGCTTTCCATGCTCATCACAGGCTGTGGTGAACTCCATCTCCATCGCATGGCGTTTGGTATGATAGAGCAGACTCTCTTGGCGGGAAAACTTCACTTTTACCGGGAGCTTGGTGACCCAAGCCATAAGGGCTGCATGATGCTGCACGCTCATGTCTTCCTTTCCTCCAAATCCGCCTCCTACCAACGCTGTATGACAGTGGACCAACGCTTCACTGATGTTGAGCATATGGGCAATTTCCCTTTGCTCGTCAAAGACAGATTGCCCTCCTGTATAGACAAAGAGGCCCTCACCATCTGGCATGGCGATTGCACATTCAGTTTCCATGAAGGCATGGTCATTGAACGGGGTGGAATACTTGCGTGTCACTACATATTTGGAAGTTGCTATGGCTTGGTCACTGTTTCCGAATTTCAGCACTTCTTTGCTCAGGATGTTTCCTCTTTCATGAATGAGCGGAGCATTGGCTTTCAGAGCATCTGATGGGCAGGTTATCATTTCTAGTGGAGTGTAGTCGACTTCGATGAGATCAATCACTTCATCGAGTTTTTCTCTATGCAGGGTGCCTACCAGAGCTAAGGCATCTCCTATATAGCGGGTGATGTCTCCTTCACCAAGCAGTACGTCCCAGTCTTGGACGATATGACCGATTTTCTTTGTAGGAACGTCTTTTGCAGTGAGTATGGTCACACAGTCGGGATGAGCTTGTGCTCTTGAGATGTCAATGCTGTTGATCTTGGCCCTTGGATATTTGCTTCTGAGGGCTTTTGCGTAAATCATCCCTTCAACCTGGATGTCATCGACAAACAAGCCGCTTCCAAGGATCTTTTCCTTGGCATCAACCCGTTTGAAACGAGTATTCAGCCTTCCGTCTTCATGTGTGTCTTCGATAGGAAGGTTTTCCCTGAAATACCGTGCGGCATCAAGAATCGCTTCTTCAATTTTCTTATATCCCGTACACCGGCAGATGTTCCCTTTGATCGCCTGTTTTACCTCTGCGAGAGTGGGGTTGAGGTTGTTGTCGAGAAGGCTTTTTGCTGAAAGTATCATGCCCGGGGTGCAAAAACCACATTGGACCGCACCTGCTTCACTGAAGGTATGGGTATAGACTTCTTTCTCCCGTTCAGAAAGGCCCTCTACAGTAAGAATATGCTTGCCTGCAAAATGAGAAATAATCTGGGTACAGCATTTTGCCTTCTTGCCGTCGACAAGTATGGTGCAGGATCCACATACGCCTTCACTACAACCATCTTTGACGGAGGTCAGGTGAAGATCCTCTCGAAGAAACAGAAGGAGGCTTTTTTCTTGGTTACAGGTATAGCTTGTATCATTGACAATAATGGTGCACACAATATTACTCCCTGATTCCATCATATAGGGGTCTTTCTCAAGACGCAAATACTTTAGTAAAGGTATTGAGTCCATGTGTTTGGTCGGTCAGGTTTCCTCTTTTCCAAAAATCAGTCAAGATATCGAATCAAACCAAGTTTCTTTGCCAACTCCAATACCGGGAGAGGGACCAATGAGAGAAGCAGTGCAATGCCATAGAGTTTTACCGGCAATAACGTCAAGGCAAACGCTGATGCTATGACAGGGATGAATAAGACCATGCTGAGCAACACCAAAGAGACCATAAGCGCTTTATTCAATGTTGCGTTGGTGAAAAACCCTGTTGCGAAAAGAGAGTGCTGGGAACGCATGTTGAAAGACTGCACCAGTTGCAAGGTTGCAAGGGTGAAGAAAGCCATGGTTCTTGATGATACCAGATCACCAGTCTGTTTCCAACCAACGTGAAAGGAGAGAAGGGTCAAAGCCGCAAAGAGGACGCCCTGCAAGATGATTTGGACTGCCATGCCGTTGGCAAAAAGCCCTTCACTCTTTTTTTTGGGTTTTTTATCCATGATGTCTTTTGCCAGTGGTTCCATTCCCAAGGCAATGGCTGGAAGGCTGTCGGTGATCAGATTGATCCACAGCAATTGCATGGAAAGCAGAGGTGTCTTTCTCCAGAACAACATTGCCAGAAATACGGTGAAGATTTCAGCGACATTGGTGGAAAGTAGATATCCCACCACCTTCTTGATGTTGTCGTAGATACCTCGTCCTTCTTTAACAGCTTCCACGATGGTGGCGAAGTTATCGTCTGCGAGTGTCATGTCTGCAGCGCTTTTTGCAACTTCAGTTCCCGTTATGCCCATGGCACATCCGATGTCGGCAGCCTTAAGTGCCGGTGCATCATTGACACCGTCACCTGTCATGGCAACAACTTCATGTTCGGTTTGCCACGCTTTGACGATGCGGATTTTATCTGAAGGGGATACCCGGGCATAGACGGAAATGGATCGCACCTGTTGTTGGAGCTCTTGGTCGCTCATATGCTGCAGTTCTGAGCCGGTAACAGCATTGTCCCCCGGGTTGAGTATACCCAGTTGGAGCGCAATGGCTTTGGCTGTGGTGACGTGGTCACCGGTGATCATGACTACCTTGATACCTGCTTTCTTACAAAGTTTCACCGCTTGTGCAGCCTCTTCACGGGGAGGATCGATCATTCCAACCAGCCCAAGGAAGGTCAAATCCTTTTCAACAGATTCGCTGGTGATGATTTCAGGGATTTCTTCGATTTCCTTGTATGCAACCCCAAGTATCCGCAAGGCATCTGCACTAAGCTTTTCGAGTATATCCCTGGCCTGCTTGAGGTTTTTTGAAGAACATCTCTGTTCCAGAGAATCAAACGCTCCTTTTACGATCACTATCTTTTTGTCTCCCATCTGGTTGATGGAAGTCATCAGCTTACGATCGGAATCGAAGGGAAGGCCAGCAAGACGAGGATATGTTTTTTGCAGCTCACTTTGACGCATTCCATTTTTATAGGCTGCCACGATGATGGAGGTTTCTGTTGGATCGCCAAGAAGCATTTCCTTTCCGTTTTCATAAAAGAGGCTTCCATCACTGCAAAGCGTCGCATACAACAGGACTTTTTTGCTTTCCTCTGAGTTATGGTCGGTGATATCTTCCAATTCAGAAATGGAGTCTGCATACACCTTGGTCAAGGTCATCTTGTTCTGGGTCAGGGTACCGGTTTTATCAGAACAAATAACAGAAGCGCTTCCTAAGGTTTCCACTGCAGGGAGACGCCTGATGATGGCATTGCGCTTAACCATACGCTGTACCGAGATTGCCAGAATCACGGTTACTATGGCTGGCAAACCTTCTGGAATTGCTGAAACGGCGAGTGAAACGGAAATCATGAAAATCTCCATGATTTTCATCTTATCGACTATTCCAATACCAAAAATGATGACACAAGCAACCAAGGCTGCATACCCCAAGGTTTTTCCCAAGGATGACAACTTGATCTGCAGGGGAGTTTGCTGTGCTTCTTCACCGGCGAGCAGATTTGCGATTTTTCCAAGCTCTGTGTTCATTGATGTTGCCGTCACCACCGCTTTGGCGTTTCCATAGGTAATGGGACAACCAGTGAAAATCATGTTGAATCGGTCACCAAGAGGTGCATCAGAAGCAACTTGGGCATCTTGGTTCTTTTCAACTGCAACAGATTCTCCTGTGAGAGCTGACTCATCACACTTGAGGTTGGAAGCTTCTAGTATGCGTGCATCAGATGCTGGGATATCACCGGCTTCCAGAATCATGATATCTCCAAGAACAAGATTTTGTGCGTCTATTTTCAGTTCCCTGCCTTCACGAAGAACCCGACAATGGGGGGATGAGAGGGTTTTCAGTGCTTCAAGGGCTTTTTCTGCCTTGTTTTCCTGAACTACACCCAATACTGCATTCGCAACGACAATGAGCAAAATAAGCAGAGGTTCAAAAAAACCATGTCCTTCAAAGAAAGCTACAACAAACGAGATGCATGCGGCAGCTATGAGGATGAGGATCATGGCATCCTTGAATTGGGCTGCAAAACGCTGCAAAATGGTTTTCTTTTCTTCTTCTTGAAGCTTGTTGGGACCGTTTTCTTGCAGTCGTTTCTGTGCTTCCTTGTTTGAAAGACCTGTTGTAGGATTGCTTTGTAAACTCTTCAGTACGAAATCTATCGTATCATGATGGGACAACACTGATATTCCTCCGTTTGCAGTTTGATGAAGATCTAGGAGTCATTGTATCCTACTACTTGGATTTTTCTATGGACAAGTTACCATGATGTCATAAAAATCTACAAATATCATTAATTGTTTGACAGCGCCTTTCTGAATTAGTTAGTATGAGATAACGTTTTTCAAAGGGACAATCCAATCGATGAAAAGTTCACCATCGCAGCAAAAGGTGTCAAGGAAAGAGGGAAGAAGAGTTCGGTCTCTTAATCCTATGGCAACTCTCTCTCCTTATATCATGAAGACGAGAAATACCTCTTCCAACTTCATTTCAGACCGCGTGGAAGTTTCCCGAATGGAGAAATACATTCATCAGAAGCGAGAAGAAGGATTGGCTTCCTTTGGTATCCTGCATGTTTTGCTTGCTTCGTATGTCCGATGTATTTCACAACTTCCCGGAATCAATCGCTTTATTCGTGGACAAAAAATATATGCCAGAAACAATATCGAAATCATGATGACCATCAAGAAAAAGATGGCCATCAACATTCCTGATACGGTGATCAAGATGGTGTTTCCACCGGATGTAACCGCCTCAGAGGTCTATGAACTGGTAAATAAGGCCATCGAGAACAATCGGAAGAGCGACGATTTGGACAGTGATTTCGATTTGACTGCTAAGGCAATAGATTGCATTCCTTCTCTTCTGAAGAAAAACTTTGTGTTTCTTCTCACCGTTTTGGATTATTTTGGTCTGTTGCCCCGCTCTTTGGTCCGTGTCAGTCCCTTTCACGGTTCCATGTTCATTACCTCGATGGGGTCGTTGGGAATTCCCCCCATCTATCACCATCTGTATGACTTTGGGAATTGTCCGGTTTTCCTTTCTTTTGGAATAACCAAGAGATGCAATGAGTTGCTTAAGGATGGAAATGTGGTGACCAGGCGCTATCTCGATTATACCTTTGTAACCGATGAGAGGATCTGTGATGGTTTTTACTATGCCACTACCTTGAAAATGTTGAGAAGCCTGTTGATCCATCCTTCAGAACTCGATCAAAAACCGGAGACTATTGTACAGGACATCCCCTGAACACTTTGTTCTTAGAGTACTCTGTGGTAGGCTTAGTATAGGAATTTTGATGATTATTTCGTGAGGTGTGAATACTAGAGAACATATGGCGTAGCCAAAAAGAGTGAATACCATGCATATGAGACCCAAAGACTTCCAAGGCATTGTACGAAGAATGTTGTTGTATGTTGTTCCTCTTGTCTTGTTGTTGTTCTGGGGATTCTCTTCTTATGAAAAAAACCTAGAGAATCAGGCTTTGTTGAGGATTCAGGGTGAACAGGAGAAGGGCTGCATCATTCTTGCCAACCTGTTGGAATCAACCTTTTCCCAATATGTTTCAGATTTGCTTGTGGTCTATAACTCAGGGGAGCTTTCTGACTATGCATCTGATTCCACCTCATTACATCGGATTGAACTTGAAAAACTGTTTGTCCGCATTGCACTGAAAAAAGAGTATGTCAATCATATTCGGTTCATCGATAAGCGTGGATTTGAAATAATTCAGGTGGATCATCTTCTTGATGGTTCAGCGAAACCCACTTCCGCTGTGAATATGGAAGACTTACGAACTTCCGATCTGTTTCAAGAGGGTCGTATCTTGCCCTCAAATACCCTGTATATTTCTGACATTCAGAACTACGAAGACCAAATCCATGCGACGCCGGCATTTTTTCTTGCCCTTCCTGTATTCTCACACGATGAGTTCTTCGGCTTGTTGACTATCGATTACGACGCTTGTTATCTCTTGTCGTTTTTCTCAGCTTATCAGTCATCTTTATCAAAGGACATTGAGTTTGGTCTTATTGATCATGAAGGGTATTGGATACTGCAAGGGGAACAGAGTTGTAGTGATGTAGCCCGTTCTGAACCTGTTTTGTTCTCTGCTGAACCGTGGTTTGAAACACTATTGAAAGAGGAGGCTCCTACTGATATTTCCAATGGAGATAGAGTGTATCATATTCAACCTGTCAAGCCGCGTCCTATTGAGACTCTTGTGTGGTACCCTGTAAAAGATAGGCTTTGGAGTATTGTCAGCTCTTTTAATCTCGATCAATTGGCCGAGCTTGACCAGAACTATATACTTTCACATCCCGAGGTCAAGTGGGTGCTGTCTTTGCTGCTGTTTATTATCAGTGGAATCTATGTGGTGTTTCTCCAACTTCGAAGAGTCGACAGACAACAGATGAAAGTAAGTTCCCTAATCTCAGACTATACAAGCAATGGCATCGTGGTTACCGATGCCAATAAACTGATTACGTTTTGCAATCACTCTTTCGAGATGCTTTCAGGCTATTCTCAGAATGAATTGATTAAAAAAGATGCAGAAGCATATCGGGTGGAAGGGTGGAGTCATGCCCATCAGAAAAATTTTGGTTTTTCATATTCGTCCAAGAAACGACCTGTCTGGGTCAAGCATCAGTCGAACCTTTTTGTGCTGTCGAATCTGACGGTAAATGAAGTGTTTTATGATAATAAAAGGCTTGAATACATAATTGAAGTGTACGGGATTTCCTCCTGGAACGTTTGTGATTATGTTACGCATAGTGAAGATATGCAGTATGATTTTAATTTGATCTTTTCAAATCTGGCACGTGCCATCAAGGCTAGAGCTCCTTTTTGCTGTCTCTTGATCCAATTGAAGCATAAGGAGCTGGAATCAGAATTATCGCAGATTGAGCTCACCGGATTTTCTGTAGCCGTCGCTTCTTTTCTTGTGCGTATGCTCGGGACGAAAGAACCGGCGTATGTCTTTTCTCCCTCTACGTATCTACTTATGCTCAGAGGAGAGTTTTCCAATCAACAGATCGTTGGCTGGGCGAATGAATTACTGTCTACCATGGAAAAACCTTTCACCTATCTCGGCAGACAATTTGATATCCGCTCTATCTGCGGAATTTCACTTTTCCCCCAAAGCGGAATGACCTGCAACCAACTTGTTCTGAATGCATGTTTGGCCACGAGAATGGTTGAGCAGTCGAATGCTGTTTCAACGTTGGTATTCAATGAAGAAATTCATAGCCAGTATATCCGTAGACAGGCGATTCTCGAAGAGATTCCCAAGGCCTTCGGAGCTGGACAGCTTGATTTGCACTATCAGGCCCAGATTGATATTCCTACCAATACAATCAAAGGATGTGAAGGTCTTGTTCGTTGGACCCACCCAATTCTTGGAACCATACGTCCTGATGAGTTCATTCCTCTTATGGAAACCAATAACCTCATGGCATTGTTGGGAGATTTTGTAATCCGTACCGCCATTGATTTCCTTACATCCAATAAAGAAATACTCAAGAAGTATGCTCCACAATTCGCTCTTGCCATCAATTTGACAGCAGAAGAACTCACTAATACCTCTTTGACCAATCTTATAGCGATTGAATTGAAGAACAACGAAATAGAAGCTGGTATGTTGTCGATAGAACTGACGGAGCGCACCGCTGTTGAAAATCTGGATACTGCAGAACAGATTCTTAAGAAATTGCGCTCTATGGGCATTTCAATAGCCATCGATGATTTTGGTACGGGGTTCTCTTCACTTTCCTATCTTTTGGAGCTTTCCATGGACAAGCTGAAGATCGACCGTAGTTTCATAGCAAGTTATCCAGATTCTCAAGCGATTACCATCTTCAAGACGGTGGTGTTACTTGCCAATGAGCTTGGTGTAACGGTGATTGCCGAGGGAGTGGAAACTGAGGAGCAACTACAGTTCTTAAGGGAAATCGGATGTTCACAATACCAAGGGTTCTTGTTTTCAAAAGCGGTTGAAGAAAAAGTCTTTCTTGAACAGCTGGTTGCCCAAAACTCAAAGGGAGTGTGATAATCTGGTTGCTTCTCTCATTATCCTGCAATTCTTTTCTCCTTCTATTTCCAAACCACTGCTGAGGTCGACTGCATATGGATGAACCTGAAGAATTGCATCGCTCAGATTCGTGAGGTTCAATCCTCCAGCTAAAAAAAAGGGACGAGAACATTTCCTGGTCAAAGACCAGTCGAAACTGATTCCGGAGCCAGCAGTTTTTGCATCAAAAAGCAAATAATCTGCACTGCTTTTTTGAGCAAGAAAAGCTGACATTTCATCAATGACGCGGACCGCTTTCACAATGGGAACATCACAATAAGAACGTAATGATTTGATATAGACCTCATCTTCACTTCCATTGAGCTGTATCATGGAGATGATATTGTTTTCAACAAGGCTGAGGATCTCTTCTATCGGTGAATCAACGAACACTCCTACAGGGATGATCGAGGATTCGAGATGCTTTCGAATCCGAGCTGCTTGGGAGAAGGAGACCTGCCTTCTGCTCTTTGCAAAGACAAATCCTACGTAGTCACACCCTGCTTCATTAGCCCATCGGATATGGTCCTCACTTTGTAATCCACAGAGCTTGATTTTTGTCATACCTTGAGCTCCCTGATGGTTTTTCCTTTATCCTTGGATCGCATCAAGAGTTCTCCCACCAAGAGAGCATCTACATCATAGG
>JAQVVB010000279.1 GCA_028699215.1 Sphaerochaeta sp.
ATGGGGGAATGGTCCAAGAGGCAACACTCGTTCCCATTGGGGTCAAGGATTTAGATGCAATCGTATCTTTTGCCAAGGAGAAGCAGGTTGACTTTGCAGTTGTTGCACCCGATGATCCTCTGGTCCTTGGTCTGGTCGATCTGCTCGAAGCAAACGGCATTCCTTGCTTCGGTCCTTCCAAACGGGCAGCGATCATCGAAGGAAGCAAGGTGTTTGCCAAGGACCTGATGAAACGCTACAAGATCCCTTCTGCCAGGTATGAAGTCTTTGAAGATGTTTCGCTCGCGCTTGAGTATGCCCAAAACTGTGCGATCCCTTCCGTGGTGAAAGCCGACGGACTGGCCTTGGGCAAGGGTGTGGTCGTTGCGATGAGCCGACAAGAGCTTGTTATTGCCATCCAAGCCATGATGGTGGACAAGTGTTTTGGATCTAGTGGGAACAGCATCGTCATCGAGGAGTTCCTCACCGGCGTGGAAGTGTCCGTGCTCTGTTTCACCGACGGGAAGACTCTGATTCCCATGGTCTCTTCCATGGACCACAAACGCGCATACGATGGAAATACCGGGCCGAATACGGGAGGGATGGGCACCATCGCCCCCAACCCGTATTACACCAAGGAAATGGAAGAACGATGCATGAAAGAAATATTCCTGCCTACCATCGTTGCCATGAATGCTGAAAAGAGAACCTTTAAGGGGTGTCTCTATTTCGGGCTCATGCTCACTCCCTTTGGGCCGAAGGTCATCGAATACAACTGTCGGTTCGGCGATCCGGAGACGCAGGTGGTGCTTCCGTTGCTTGAGACTGATTTGTTGGCCATCATGCAATCTGTGCAACGTGAGACCCTTGGAGACATCGAGGTGAAGTTTTCCCCTCAAGCTTGTTGTTGTGTCGTTCTTGCCAGTGGAGGCTATCCTGTTTCCTATGAAACCGGCAAACCCATATATATCAAGGAGTTTGCAGAAGATATCCAGTGTTTTCATGCAGGGACCAAATGGGTGGATGGCATGTTGGTGACAAGCGGCGGACGGGTGTTGAATCTGGTGGCCAAGGATGATGATCTGATACAAGCGATTGAGAAAGCCTATCGTGCTCTCGATTCGGTTTCGTTTGATGGTATGCAGTACCGAAAGGATATAGGTAAGAATCAGTATGGTTTACCGTTTGTTTGTTGAGAAGAAAGAGGGTTTTCGTATTGCAGAAGAGGCATTGCTCAGTGATTTGAAACAGGTCGTGGGCATTGCCGGCTTGCAAGGGGTGCGTCTGTTCAATCGATATGACATCCAGGGAATTGATGCTTCTTTGCTGGAGCAATGCAAGCACACGGTTTTTTGTGAGGTGCAGGTCGATACGTTGTATGAGACGTTTCCCTTGATGCCTTTTGATGCGTTCATCGTTGCAGTCGAGTATCTTCCCGGTCAGTTCGACCAACGTTCCGACTCTGCAGCACAATGCATCCAGTTGATCAGTACCCATGAACGCCCGCTTATCCGAAGTGCCAAGGTCTATTGCCTGCAAGGGGTTGTATCGCAAGAGGACAAGATGAAGATCAAGGAGTATCTGATCAATCCCGTGGAGTCCCGCGAGGCCGATCTTGATCTGCCACTTGATCTCCTTTTGGCATCTGATGAACCCGAGCAGGTATCCCTCATCGATGGGTTCATTGATTTGGATGAAAGGGATCTTGAAGCATTCCACTGCAAAGAATCCCTTGCCATGGATGTAGCTGACCTGAACATGGTCCATGCATATTTCCAGGCTCAGAAGAGAAACCCCACCTATACGGAACTGAAGGTGATCGACACCTACTGGTCTGATCATTGCCGCCATACCACCTTTCTCACTTCCATCGATTCCGTGCAGATTGAAGATGAGGAAATCCAGCAGACCTACAAACGCTATCTTTCCTACCGAGAGGCTTTGGGAACTCGCAAAAGCGTTACCTTGATGGATCTTGCAACCCTTGGGGCAAAGGTCTTGAAGCGTGAAGGGAGGTTGGACAATCTGGATGAATCGGATGAGATCAACGCATGTTCGGTCAAGGTGAAGGTCGATCATGATGGAAAACGTGAGCCCTGGTTGCTCCTCTTCAAGAACGAAACGCACAACCATCCTACGGAAATAGAACCGTTTGGAGGGGCTGCCACGTGCATCGGCGGGGCGATCCGCGATCCATTAAGCGGACGAGGCTACGTGTATCAGGCAATGAGAATCAGTGGGGCTTCAGACCCCTTGTCTGTTGTTGATCCGCCATTGGTAGGTAAGATACCCCAAAGAAAATTGGTGACCACTGCTGCCAATGGCAACAGTTCCTATGGGAATCAGATTGGGCTTGCCACCGGTTTGGTGGAGGAAATCTACCATCCGGGCTTCATTGCCAAACATATGGAGCTTGGAGCGGTGGTAGGTGCTGTTCCCCTTTCTCACGTGAGACGGGAACAGCCACTTCCTGGTGACAAGGTCGTGTTGGTGGGGGGACGCACCGGCCGAGATGGTTGTGGAGGGGCTACCGGTTCCTCAAAAAGCCATGACCTCAGTTCTTTGAGTACGTGTGGAGCCGAAGTGCAGAAAGGAAATGCACCTGAAGAGCGCAAGCTTCAGCGGTTGATGAGAAATCCAGAAGCCACGCTTCTAATCAAACGATGCAATGACTTTGGTGCTGGCGGGGTGAGTGTCGCCATCGGCGAACTTGCACCGGGGCTTGTCATCGATCTCGATGCCATCCCCACCAAATATGAGGGACTTGATGGAACTACGCTTGCCATCAGTGAGTCGCAGGAGCGGATGGCTGTCGTGCTTGATGATCAGGATGTTGCTGCTTTTATCAACCTGGCCGCACAAGAGAACCTTGAGGCTACGGTGGTTGCAACCGTTACCCAAAAGGATTCCTTGGTCATGTATCATCAGCATCAAAAGATCGTAGACTTGGAACGTTCTTTCCTCGATACCAATGGCGCTGAAAAGCATACCTCTGTCTCCATTCCAAAAAGAGAACGCGTACTGGATGCACATGCACAGCAGGACACAGCTGGGCGTTTGCTTGACATGCTCTCCGATCTGAATGTCTGTTCCAAGCAGGGATTGAGTGAACGTTTCGACTCCACCATAGGAGGAGGGACGCTTTTCATGCCGTTCGGAGGTACCTACCAAAAGACTCCCTCTCAGGTGATGGCTGCCTTGTTTCCCGTCCTTGACATGAAGACAACGACTTCTTCTGTCATGTCGTGGGGGTATGACCCCTACTTGATGGAAAAAGACCCGTATCAAGGGGCTTTTCTTGCCGTGACCCATTCGATTGCAAAGTTGGTTGCAAGTGGTGCCGATCTCGATCAGGTATACCTTACGTTCCAGGAATATTTTGGGAAAGTTGGCTCCGATCCAAAGCGTTGGGGACTTCCTTTTGCCGCATTGTTGGGTGCGTTCAAAGCCCAAATGCTGTTTGGTAAAGCCTCCATCGGCGGAAAAGACTCGATGAGCGGTAGTTTTGGTTCTTTGGATGTTCCTCCTACGTTGGTGAGTTTTGCAATCAGTGCATCCAGTACGGAGCATCTGATCAGCGGTGAGTTCAAGCAAGCAGGGCATCCAGTGGTTCTATTGCAAGCTGAGAGGGAAGAGGATCTGCCAAGGCTCTTTGAAGAAGTCCAAGCCCTCATCCGTTCAAAATCGGTGGCAAGTTGCTACGCATTAGGCTTTGGGGGCATTGCTGAGGCGGTAGTGAAGATGTGCTTGGGAAACAGGATCGGCTGTACGCTGCAAGGGGATGTCGATCTGTTTGCCAAGCGCTATGGCGCGATTGTCTTGGAGCTGACAAAGGACAGTGAGGTAGGGCAGCTTGTAGGATATACCCATGAGGAAGCG
>JAQVVB010000280.1 GCA_028699215.1 Sphaerochaeta sp.
AAGACGGGAAACTTCATCTGGAATCTGATGTTGAGGCCTTCCTACCTGAAGGAACCGAGAGCGGTGGGGACGTTCAATGGGATTTTCCATGAGGATGGCAGCGTATACAGCTTGGAAGATGCACGGGCAGTGGCGAATGATCCCACCTTGGCGCTTGTTGAGAACCACCGTCTGCCTGCTTGGTTCGACAGGGTCGCGGCACTGAGTGAGGAGTAACCATGTTGGATAGAGCATATTTCACCGGTATTCACGGTGCGGTATATATCCCTACAAAGGCTTGGAATGCGTACCAACAATGGCGTGACTACAGCCATGAGGTAACTGACAGGGATTTGGGATATGCACGAAATCTGAAGATCAATGCGATTCGGGTCTGGATGAGTTATGAGTATTGGCTGAGTGATAAAAAAGATTTCGAGGCAAAGTTTGATGATCTGGTTTCTATTGCTTTCAGCAAGGGAATACGGGTTATGCCGAGTATGTTTGAGTGCTGTGGGAGAGAGCCTTCGAAAGACACAATTGAGGATAGGGGACAATTCTCAGCAACAGCAGTGCGAAGTCCTGGTACTGACATTACGGAAGATACAGCGAAATGGTCCGGGCCATGTTCCTTCATCGATTGGTTTTCCGATACGTATGGCAACGACCAACGTATTCTTGCCATTGAAGTAACCAATGAGCCAAAATCGGTTTCTGATCATTTGTTTGCACTTGAATTGCTGAAGAGAGCCAAGCGTGCAAGTAAGCACATTCCGGTCACGCTTGGTGCCCAGACTCTGTTTGATAACATCATGTACAAAGGGCACATTGATATCTATCAGACGCATGAAAACATTCATCTATCAGAATTCTCCCTCAAGGGGGTTCTTGAAAGAGCGAAGATGGTGGAAGAAATTGAGCAGATACCGGTGTGGGTAACTGAATGGCAGCAGATCAGGACCAGTGGTATTGGGTTTTGTGGTGAACATGTAGACAAAGACGAACTGAGGCCCAACCACAAAACCATGGCTTCTTGGTATCACATATACAAGGTTGGGAATTTTGTGTGGGGGCTTATGCTGAAACCTGCCTATCTGACAGGGCAACGATCTGTTGGGACGTTCAATGGTTTGTTTCATGAAGATGGATGTGTGTATAGCCTTGATGATGCAAGGGCTGTTGCAAATGATTCCAGCTTGATGTTGGAGGAAAGACATTCTCTACCGGTGTGTTTCAACGAAGTTGCATCAAAAAGTGAGTGATGGACATGGAAATACAAGAACTGAAAGCTGCTGTTGTGGACGCAAATAAGGAACTTCCAAAACAGAATCTAGTAAAATATAGCTGGGGCAATGTCGGAGCAATCGATCGGGAAAAAGGCTTGATTGTGATCAAGCCGGTAGGAATGCCCTATGACGAACTGACAGTGGAAAATGTAAGTGTCACCGATCTTGAGGGCAATATTCTCGAGGGCCCGTTTAACCCTTCGGTTGATTTACCGATTCATGCGGTATTGTTCAAGGCATTTCCCAAAATACAAGCAATTGTGCATACACATTCCACGTACGCAACGATGTGGGCACAGGCGGGCCGGGATATCCCCTGTTATGGGACAACGCATGCCGACTACTTCTATAAGTGCATTCCTTGCACCAGACAGATGTGTGATGAAGAGATCAATGGAGATTTTGAGATTGAGACAGGAAATGTGATCGTGGAAAGGTTCAAGGAACTTGATCCCATGGCTGTTCCTGGGGTGTTGGTCGCATCCCATGGTGTTTTCACCTGGGGTACAGATGTATGGGATGCCGTCCATAAGAGTGTCGTCCTCGAAGAAATTGCAAAAATGGCTTTGGGCACAACGCTTTTGAACCCACAGATACAGGAAGTGCCGGCATCGTTGATGGAAAAGCACTATGCAAGGAAGCACGGTCCGAATGCATATTTTGATCATGATGATCATGGAAGAGGGATGGTAGAGCATCAGTAAGGGAGGAAGGTATGGATAAGAACATGAAGATTGTAATGGGGTGTGACTTGGCAGCGTATGATTGGAAGATTGCATTCATCCGAGAAATGAAGGGAAAAGGTTACGACATTACAGACATAGGGTGTGACTCTTCTGAACAAGGTGAATACACCTATTTTGGTAGCCAAGTAGGGAAACGGGTAGTCAGTGGAGAGTTCGATAAGGGTATCGTTGTATGTGGTACCGGCAATGGGATTACGATTGCTGCAAACAAGGTCCATGGGGTCCGAGCAGCTCTCTGCACCGATACCTTCTCTGCCCTGATGAGCCGCGAGCATAACGATGCAAATGTACTGGGTCTCAGTGCTTGGAGGTTGACGGTGGAAGAGGCAGTCAAAATTGCCGAATTATGGCTCTTTGGTAAGTTCAGTGGGGGTAGGCATGACAAAAGGATTCAGGCATTGAAGGATATCGAAATGGGTAAGGATGTCCCGAAAGCACTTTGAAGGAGTCTCGTATGCTTGATAAACAGACACGGGAATTCCTGCAAACCAAGGCAAGAGACATACGGGTTTCTACCATTCGGGAAATCGCCAATCTAGGCAAAGGCCATATTGGGGGTTCTATGTCCATGGTGGAACTTATAACCTATCTGTATTTCCATGCAATGCATGTACAACCTGAGAATCCTCAACTGACTGGGCGGGATAGGTTTGTCTGCTCAAAGGGGCATGCAGGTCCTGTTGTCTACGCCACGCTGGCTGAGAAGGGATATTTCCCCAAGGAGTGGTTGATGACGCTCAATGTGGGAGGAACACGGCTTCCCAGCCATTGTGATATGACGAAGACTCCAGGAGTGGATTTTACTACGGGTTCTCTCGGCCAAGGAGCAAGCGCTGCAGCGGGTATTGCTTTGGGCCAAAGGATGCGCAAGGAGCATTCCTTTACGTACTTGGTAATCGGGGATGGTGAAAGTCAGGAAGGCCAGATTTGGGAAATGGCTGCATTCGCATCAACCCAGAAGCTTGGTAATCTTATTGCATTCACGGATTTGAACAAAATGCAGTTGGATGGCTATACAAAGGATATTGTATGTATGGACAACCTGGAAACTCGTTGGTTGGGTTTTGGCTGGCATGTGCAGAGGGTTGACGGTCATGATATTACCGCAATCGACGAAGCTGTGAGTTGTGCAAAACAAGTTCAAGATCGTCCGAGTATGATTCTTTGTGACACCATCAAGAGCAAAGGTTTTGTGCTTGGAGAGGGTATTACAGCTAATCATAGTATGAATTTTGGCAAGGATGAAGGCGAGAAAGCGATTGAAGCATTGGTTAGGGGTATGAAATGAGGAACACTGCAGCAATATCGAACATGAAGGATGCTGTTATGGCAGCAATCATGGACCTGGCGGATGAACATCCAGAGGTGGTTATGTTGGAATCCGATATGATGAGTTGTCTTGGAAGCTCTGGGTTTTTCAAAGTACATCCTGAGCGTTCGTATAACTGCGGTATAGCTGAGGCCAACATGATCGGTGTGGCTGCCGGCCTCTCTTCCATGGGCTTTGTTCCGTTCGCCGATTCCTTTGGGGTGTTTGCCAGTCGTAGGGTGTATGATCAGTTTTTCCTTTCCGTCAATTATGCCAAGCAGCGTGTACACCTCATTGGGACTGACCCCGGTGTCATGGCGCAACTGAATGGTGGAACACACATGCCGTTTGAGGATGTCGCACTCATGCGACAAATCCCTGACCTCATCATATTGGATCCCTCTGATACCCAAAGTTGCTATGAATTGATCAGACAAGCATATGAGAGCGGAATGAGTTCCTATTTGAGAGTTGGAAGAAATGGTGCTAATCATCGGTATCCAGTGGGAACCATGATTGAGCTAGGAAAAGGTATTGT
>JAQVVB010000281.1 GCA_028699215.1 Sphaerochaeta sp.
GGTGACCGTCAAGGAAATGGAATCTTCAGCCATGGTGGGATACAAGGTGGTGTGCATTGCACTGAACGCCTGTACGGTGATCACCAAGATAAGGACGACCAGCAATACAGTTAGATACTTATGGTCGATACAGGTTGCAAGTACCTTCTTATACCCTCGGTCGAGCGCTTCAAAAGCATCCTCCATTTTGTCATCCAACCAACGCAGGATTCTGATCTTAAGGGGTTTCTGCTTTCTGGTATAGATCTTCACGTAGGAGCTTGAAAGCACTGGGATCAAGGTGACTGATACCACCAAGGAAGAGAGAAGAGAGATGATGATGGTTGCTGCCATTGGGGTGATCATCTCACCAAGCATCTCAAGGTTGCTTCTCAACAGGACGATGGGAACAAATACACAGACAGTGGTAAGCGTCGAAGCGGTGATGGAGACGATCATCTCCTTGGTGCCAAGCAATGCTGCTGTGTGAAGCTTCGCTCCACGTTCACGATAGCGGAATATATTTTCCAAAACGACGATGGAACTGTCGACCGTCATACCCAAACCGAGTATCAACCCTGTCAGGGTCATCAAGTTGAGTGAATATCCCATGAAATACATGACAAGGATGGTCATGAGCATGGATAGTGGGATGGCCACACCAATAATGAGCGTTGATTTGAAACTCCTCAAGAAGATGAACAAGACTATCATGACCAGGATGACACCATAGAGAAGAGAATCAAAAACCGTATCGATTGTCGATTCAATCATCGTAGTGGTATCGACGGTAACATACAGGCTCACCCCATCGGGAAGTTCTGCATTCAATGTATCGATGACTTCATAGAGATCTTTGGCAACCTGTACACTGTTTGCATCAGACTCTTTGGAGATGGAAAGATACACGCCAGGTTCTCCATTGATGTAGACCTGGGAGGTAGCGTCTTTATAGGCATAAGAAACCTCTGCAATATCATTCAGTTTGACTACGGTACTGGAGATCAGATTCCCGCTCGCGTCATACTTGGGATAAGAGGCGACCAACACATTTTCGATATCTGCAATCGATGTGAACTGAGCATCAGTTCTCAGCAAGTACGAAACATCTCCTTCGGTGATATTTCCAGCGCCAATCTGATAGTTCTGTGGATTGAGCGATGATGCAACCTGGGTAAGTGTAATTGAGTAAGCATCAAGCCTATTCTGATCGACTGCTACCTGGATGAATTCATCCTGACCGCCGTTGATGGAAGTGGAAGAGACTCCCTGTACACGTTCCAACTTGTTTTGCACCATGTCTTGAGCGATCTGGCGCAGTTCATTGGCATCCTGTCCCTCATTGCCGATGACGGCAATGTTCATGACAGGCATCATGTTTGTATTCAGTTTGAAAATGGTGGGGGAAGACGCATCATCTGGAAATATATCTGCATACAGATTCAGATTGTCGTTTATCGATTGCGAGGCTTTGTCGAGATCCGTCCCATAATCAAATTGCAACATCACCATGCTGTAGCCTTCCGAGGAGGTTGAGTTGATCGACTTGACACCTCCGACATTGGAGACAGCACTTTCAATGTTCTTGGTGATGCTTTCTTCAACGGTTTCAGGACTTGCCCCAGTATAGGTTGAGAAAACCACAACCATGGGAAGATTCATTTCCGGGAAAAGTTCAACAGAAAGATTTGGGTAGACGACCAAAGCCAGCACGGTCATCAAGGTAAAGATGACAATGACGGTAGTAGGTCTACGTACCACTGTATTCGTTATACTCATAGTTTGTTTCCCCTCGCCTACTCGACGATTCTGACTGCAGTACCGTCGGTGAGCAGGGTCTGTCCTTGGACTACCACGCGTTCGCCAGCTGTAAGGCCGCTGAGAACTTGGGCATCATCAGAGACAACCAAGCCAAGGCTGACGTTTTTACGAACAGCGTTGTTTTGTTCATCCACTACATATACATAGCCCTGACTGCCTTCATACAGCACGCTGCTTCGAGGAATGATGAGTACATCCTCGAGGCGGTCGGTGAGAATGACTACCGAAGGAAACATACCTGCCTTGATCAGATGTTCAGGATCGTCGAACAAAATTCCAATTTCCAACGTTCTACTTGCTGCATTCAGAACAGGACTGAGCCGAGAGACTTTAGCAGAAAAGACCATATCAGGGTATGCTTGGAACTGCAACGTTGCTTGTGTACCAACGGCAACCTTCCCTACAAAACGCTCTGCAATATCCATCTCAACTTCAAGGTCTTTCAGCATCCCGATGCGAAGAAGTGGAGCCTGTGAGGATACCAAAGCACCTTTGGCAAAGTTGACGGAAAGAATCGTTCCAGCTACAGGAGCCTTTACTACACTTTCCTTATAGGTCACCCCAGCTTTAGAGGGATCAATTTTTGCAAGAATCTGGTCTTTTTCGATGACATCGCCGACCTTGGCATTAAGATAGGTAAGGTTTCCGACAACTTCAGGATAGACATCCAAACTCTGTGTATCGACTACATTGCCGTTGCCGCTGATCGAATTCTGCAAAACCCCTTCTTGGAGGGTTGTCACAGTTACGGCGATGACTGCTTTTTCTTGGGTTTCCTGAGAAGAAGCCAAATCAGGCTTCAAGGATTTCATGTTTGCAAAAGGATTCAGGGCAATGACAGCTGCTGCTCCTACGATGAGAATGATCAGGACCACCAGTCCGACTTTCTTCTTTTTTGATGTATGCTCTTCGTTCATGGCTGTTACAGCTCCTTTCTTATCTGGTTGCTATCAATGTTCAAATCGTACAGTAAATCGACCAGTCCACTGATGTACTGGTATTGCAAGGCAAGAATGCTCTGATCGGACTTAAAAAGGTCAGCTTGAGCTTCTTCAACATCAAGATATCCAGAATATCCTGATTCATATTGGATGGTCGTCATCTCGAAAATTCTCTCTGTCAACTCACGATTGAAGGCAGCTACTTCCAACTGCTCCAAAAGCATGTTCAGATTATTCACTTGCGTGGTGATTGATTGCTCCATGGATGTTCTGCTCTGGAGCTTGGTGATTGCAAGCTGATCAATGGAATCCTGTATCTTGGATAAGGAAACCTGTGTACGGGAACCTGGAATGTGGGCATCGATGGGGATGCTGAGTGCAACCGTGTAGGTTGCAGAATCTGACCAAGGAGTACTTGATGACAAAGAAGAAGAGCCTGAATTGAAGAGTGAAGAAATATCATATTTGGTTTGAAGCGTTATGGTAGGCATCAAAGCAGACTTAGTATTCAGCTCTTTCGTGTTTTCCAACGAAGCTAAGTTCAAGTCGAGCAATCTCAAGGAGTAGTTGTTCGCCAAGTAGGTTTTCAAGGTATCCACATCGAGATCTTTGATGAAGGTGGGTATTTCTCCCTCGATAACTATTTCTTCATCCAAATCAAGACCAAGAAGCACCTTGAAGGAAAGCAAGGTGGCATCATAGGAGTTCTGTGATTGGGTGAAGGAGGGCTTGAGCTGTTCGTATCCCAGTTGAGCGGAAAGCAGTTGCAGTTCAGAAGCAAAACCTGCTTCAAACTGGGTCTTGACCTTCTCATATTGCTTCTCAGATAAGGTGATGTTATCTTTCTGAAGCTTGAGGTTTTCCGCTTCCATAAGAAGATAATAGAAGGTCTTGGTCACGCTGCGCTCAAGCTCAGCTTGTGCCTGTGCATACGTGAGGCTTTTCAGGCTGTAGACAACATTGTACGATTCAAGCTGTTGTTTCACTGCCGGGTTCAGGGTAAGGGAAAGTGAGAATCCAAGGCCCAAGCCTGTTTGGTATGCCTTAGGATTTGAAGGGACAGGAGAAGCCTTGAATACTTCGGTTCCACCCACATTCGACAAGGTGGC
>JAQVVB010000282.1 GCA_028699215.1 Sphaerochaeta sp.
CGATGGGGACAAGCATGCTTGGAAACATCTCCTTTACCTTGGGTGTTCTATGATGAATACGCGATGGAGGGGATATAAGGAACACCTTGAGCGCGTGTATGGAAAGAGCGTCTACCGTATTGGTATTGATGCTGGTTTTTCTTGTCCCAATCGTAATGAATGGAGACAAGGAGGATGTGCTTTTTGTGATGGGACGGGAGCTTCCGCCATCTATCAACGTACACAAGAGAGTTCCTTTACCCGAAGCAGTGCATTCAATGAGACTGTAAGTAAATCTGCACCGATGAGCGTCCCTTCGGTTGCTTCCCGTTGTGTTTCGATCAAGGAACAGATAGCACGGGGCAAAGTGTTTCTCAAAAGACGTTACAAGGCTGAACAATTCAGCGCGTACTTCCAGGCTTGGACAAATACCTACGATGATGTTGAAACGCTTCGCTGTCTCTATGATGCAGCTTTAAAAGAGGGGCCTTTCACCGAATTGATCATTTCCACTCGTCCTGATTGTGTATCTGAAGAAATCCTGGATCTTCTGGAGAGTTATACAGGTAGGGTGCGTAAGGTCTGGGTCGAGTTGGGGCTTCAGAGTGCAAATGACGCTACTTTGGACATGATAAATCGTGGACATGGAGTAAATTCGTATCTTTTAGCCGCAAAAGCGTTACATTCTCGTGGTATTGGTGTTTGTACTCATGTAATCATTGGTCTGATGGGAGAGTCTTCACTGGATTATGTGCATACTGCCCAGATCATAAACGAAGCAGAAAGCGAGGCTGTGAAGATTCACAATCTTGATGTATGCGGTGGTACGCGAGTGCATGACTGGTATCTGTCTGGAGAGATGAGTGTTGCTTGCAGTAGGCGTCATGTGGAAAATTGCATTACGTTTCTCAGGCATTTGCAGCGCGATATTGTGGTTGAACGCTTGATGTGTGAAACTCCTCAACATAGGCTGGTAGCTCCCAGAAGTTTTCCCGACAAGAATTCGTTTCTTCTTGATTTATACAAGACCATGGAGAAAAATGATGTGAGGCAAGGGGATTTGACATGAAAGAACGGCTTCCGTTACAGAAAATACTACGAACGCTTGGATTGGTCCTCACTGTTTTAGTGGTTGGCAGTATCCTGTATTTTTCACTGATTCCTGGAGAAAAGTATCCGAATATCTCTTGGATACCTTTTGCAGATAAAGGTGACCATATGGTGGCGTATGCCGCTTTAGGGTTTTCTTTGTTTTTTGCAACGCTGCAGATTCCCGGTTCAGGAAAGGATAAACGAGTAAAAAAAACTCACTCGACACTGCATTTGACCTCTTGGTCAGGACAGTCCATCATGCTGACTCTGTTGTCGGGATCTGCTCTTGGCATTTGCATTGAATTGATCCAGCCGATGTTCATGAGAAATCGGGATTGGTTGGATTTTGCAGCAGACTTCATGGGATTGGTCGTTGGCATTGCCCTTGCCTTGATTTTGTTGAAGATAGTGGGCAGTTATTTTACTACCAGACCTTGGTTGTATGATCCTAACTGGAAGGACGAGATTGATGAGATTCTCAGAAAAGATCAGTGAGTCATTGAAAAAGGCTGCGATAAGACTTCCTGATGATGTATTGTCGTGTATCTATCAAGCCAAAGAGACAGAAGAGCTCTATCCACAGGATATCCACAGCCAAGCCAGCCTTTCAGTACTCAATGCGATTCTCGAGAATCTTGAGCTTGCATCCTCTCTGTCCCTTCCCATGTGTCAGGATACAGGTATGTTTGATGTCTTCGTCGATTTGGGCCGCGACTGTCCACTTCTTCCCAAGCAGGTGGAACTTTCCATCAATGAAGGATGTCTTAATGCGGTCCAAGAAGCCTTTTATCGACGTTCTGTCGTCGATGAACCTGTGTTTTCACGGAAAAACACCCAGAACAACCTTCCTCCCATCATATGGTGGAATCTTGTAGAAGGTGATTCGCTTAGCATCAAAGTGTTGCTCAAGGGTTTTGGCAGTGAAAATTGTAGTTCTGTACGCATGCTCAATCCCACCGGAGGGGAGCAGGCGGTCATCGATGCGGTAGCTGAGATCGTCAGCCTTGCAGGGGGTAAACCTTGTCCTCCCATTTTTGTGGGGGTCGGGTTGGGAGGTACCATGGAACGTGCTGCGTATCTGAGCAAGCGAGCTCTGTTGAGAGATGCCTCCTTGGATCATGGTGATGTGCGCTACGCCAAGTTGGAGAAGTCCATTCTCGAAAGGCTGCAGAGCCTTGGCATCGGCAGTGGTGGTTTTGGTGGACGTGTTACAGCCTTGCATGTTGCGATTGAGAGTGAACCAACGCATATAGCAGGAATGCCTCTTGCTGTTTCGATCAACTGTTGGGCTGATCGAAAAGTGGAGATCGTCTGGGAGGGTGAAGATGCATGAACTCAGGCTCCCGTTGGATGAATGCGATCTGCTCTCATTGCGAGCTTTCGATCAAGTGCTTCTCAGTGGAGTCCTCTATGTCGGGCGCGATCAAGTGCACAGCAGGCTCTCTGAGTTGATATCAAATCATCAAATGCTTCCCTTCGATGTAAAGGGGCAGGCCATATACTATATGGGCCCTTCCCCTGCTCCCGAAGGTTTTCCCATCGGTTCGTGCGGTCCAACCACCAGTGCCCGAATGGATCCATTTACTCCCCAACTATTGGATTTGGGCTTGAAAGTCATGGTCGGTAAAGGTCCAAGAAGCAAGGCTGTAGTAGAAGCTATCGTGAAAAATCGAGCAGTGTATATTCAAGCGTATGGCGGTTGCGGGGCCCTCTATGCTTCCAAGGTCAAATCTGTAACTCCTGTAGCGTTTGCTGATTTGGGACCCGAAGCCCTGATCAAGCTTGAGGTGGTGGACTTTCCAGGTATCGTTGCCATTGATAGTCTTGGTATGAGCGTCTTTTCCTCTTAGGGCTGATTTTTGCAAGTGTTTTGATGGGAAATTCTAGTTTATTCTCTTTTTGCTGGACGTTTTGGTTTATGTGCGGTACAGTTTTCTGTATGCAAGCCTCCGGCCAGAGCTTATTGTCATCTCGGGGTGAATGGCAGTAGTATCCGGTCCTGTACGTGTGTGTACTTGGAGGCAAAACCCCTGCAACGGAAGGATATGCCGTGAAGAATTTCCCCCTTGTTTGCATCTCGTCTTGTATCGTGATGCTTTCCTTTATCGGATGTAATGGCTCAGAAGCCGAAGTGAAGACACCTGTAGTCCCCCCCCAAATCGTACTTCAATCCAATCCGGATGTGGTGGTGACAGATTCGATCAGAGACATCACAAAACCAATCAGTCTCGAAGATCGTTTTAGCTATACGTATGGATATATGTTGTATTCGACAATGAAACAACAGGGTTTTGATACGCTCAACAGTAGTTTATTCGCTAAGGGTGCTTTGGATGCTGAAGTGGGTCCGGGTTTTTTTACCCAAGAAGAGATGGCTGAGATTTTATATGAAGTCCAGACGAAGATGCTTGAAAAAGCCCAAGCCGAAATCGATATCCTGGCAAGCAACAATCTTAAGGAAGCCGAATCGTTTCTATCAATGAACAAAGAACAACATAAGGTTCAGACGACTGATTCCGGTCTGCAATATGAGGTCTTGACTCAAGGCGAAGGTGAAATGCCTACTGAGGAGTCGATTGTTGAGGTCGATTATCGCATTATGTTGTTGAATGGAAAAATCGTAGACAGTTCTTATGAACGTGGCCACTCTTCAACGTTCCAGTTGAATGCCATCATGGTGCCTGGGTTTATTGAAGGGGTCAAACTTATGCACAGTGGATCTTCCTACCGGTTCTGGATTCATCCCGATTTAGGGTATGGTACAGAGGGTG
>JAQVVB010000283.1 GCA_028699215.1 Sphaerochaeta sp.
AGGAAGCGGAGAAATTGATGCAAGCCATGGATGGTAGCACGCAACACGTGCAAAGTCCCAAAGAGAATCGCTCAAGCGATGTCAAAGGGAAATATCTCTATGTACAGGTGGAGCCAAAGGAAGGGAAAGCTTCTGAGCGGGTTTCGGTCAAAGTTCCTCTGGCTTTGGTCAAAGCCGGGCTGAACATATCGAAACTGATCCCCTTGGAGGCGCAGGGCCAGATTCAGTCTTCTATGCATGACAGTGGCATCCCTTTCAATCTCAGCGACTTTGACTCCATGAATTTCCAAGAAATCATTGAAGCGCTTGAGGAGATGAGTGTTGACGTGGACACCGATGAGTCTTCCGTCAAAGTATTCTGCCGATAATCACAAAGCAAAATAGGGTGCTGAATTACCATTCGGCACCTTTATATTTCAAGACTTCGTTATTCACAAGGTCGACTCTGTTGTATTTCTGGATTGTCAGTAGCGTTGGAATTCCAGGAGATGTTTGAGCAATACATGTACGGTAGTAGAAGATTCCTCCTTGGCAGGTGAACTATGGTCAAGTTGGCTATATATCCGTTCTGCTCTTTCTATGGCAAGTTGAACACGTTCCTTATTGGTGATTCTGTCTTTAGAGAACATGAGATGAAAGAGTTCAGGTGTCACTTTCTTGCATCCTTTCCCATCATAGAAGGCTCCGAAAGGATGAATGGCTTGGTTGATTACTTCATTGTATCGATCTCGATGGAGAGCGCATCCCTGATGATCGTTAAAGTGCAGGATAATCCAGTATTCGAAAGATTGATTTGAATAAGCAATATGAAAGTCATGACTTTTTGCTGAGGTAATGGCTTGATTGAAATCTGAATCAGCAAAATTATCTTTGTCAAACACGCACCATACTTCGCCATAGGATTTTTCCTCAGCAAGTTGCACCGCACGGTTTACCAACGATATGGTATTGTAGCCTTCTCCGACAGCACGTATAGTCGCTGATTTGAATTTGAGTGCATTGAAGTAGGATGGCTCCGTGTTTTCTCCTTCGCAAACGATTAAAATAGTTGGAGGGACCGTAAGATGTGGTGTCCTTCGATTGAGTTTGTGTTTTTCTTGTCTTCGTCTCTTTTCTACTTCTCTGGAGGCCATGGCTTCTCCTGTTCACATGCCTCTTCATTGAAATGAGTAAGCAGATTGAGATACGGAATTGCGCCATACTTGCCATTAAGGTAATTGGTTTCAAAATTCTCACTCTTTCGGACCTGCACGGATTTGAATTCAGCTAGGGAGTAAAGATGTGCGGCTTCAAATCTGTCTTTTTCAACAAACCAGATTTGGTCTTTTCGTAGTAGTCCTGATTGCAAAAAGATAGAGTTCTGTGCGGTTATGATAAGCTGAGCACCTGTCTTGTTAATGGTAGGATCGTTGAACAATGAGTATAATTTGATTACTAAATTGGGGTGTAGCCGCGCATCAAATTCATCGATGAAAAGGGTTTTTCCCATCTCAAGGGTGTTGAGTATCGGTCCAGCCAGATAAAAAAATTTCTGAGTACCATGCGACTCATCTTCATCCAGCGAAAAACTTGTTTTTCCTACGACTTGGTTGAGCTTGTCGTAGACATGATGAATGGTTTCGCATTTTGTGTAGATTACAGCATGCTCATTCTGAATTTTATTCATCAAGAATTCTTTGAGTTCAGGGGGAGTGTGTTCAGAAATCTCATTAGTGGTCAGGACTTTTGACTGAATATCCTGGATGGAGAAATCTGCCACTTTCATGAGGTTCATGAGTTTTTCATGAAAACCATCTTGGTCATTCTTCATCATGGTATAGCCCTTATATCCATTTTCTCTGAGGCTGGATACTATCGAGAGTCCATGTGTGAACCAGTTGAGTACATTGCTGCAGATTTCATCATTGAACTGAGCGGCTACAGAAAGCATGAGTGCATTGTCTCTTACCATGCTTTCGGAATGGAGCATAGCTCCTTTCTTGAAAAATTTGGGATGAGATTCTAGGGTTTTCTCTTCGCTGTCCCTATAGAAAATCTGATATTCACGGGACTTGGGTTTATAGAAAAGCCATTCGGCGAGTACTTTTTCACTCGTCACTTCAAAGCCATAACGATAGAGTGCCTTCTGATATGAGAATACAATCTCAAATTCGCTAGGCTCATCTTTGGTGGTTTCACAAAGAAGGAACGGTTGGATGTCAATTTTCTCGCCTTGCTGGCTTTCTTTGGATGATTCAAGCACGAAGCGTTTGAAAAATGCCAACGACTCAAATAATTTGGTTTTTCCTGAAGCATTTGCTCCATAGACAACAGCAGATTTTAGTACTCTTAGGTTCTTTTCATCAACATACTGAACATTTTTTTTTTCTAGAGTCTCTTTGTCGTAGTTTGAAGCGATAAAACTCAGATGAGCAGTTTCTTTGAATACTTTATAATTTTTAACTGAATATTCTAGAATCATAATTATATCCTTTTAGACGTAAAAGTGTCTAAAAATAACTTAATATCGTTATTATACAGAGAAATTTCACTATTTACAACAAATATATACACAATACGCTTGTTTATTTATGCGGCACTTACTTGGTGGGACATCGTATTTTTTTGAACTTCTCTGGAAGAATCAGTCGTTCGTTCAAATCAAACCTCCAATAAGGATCTCGTGATGGAGATAGTCGAAACGGTAAAAAGAGAAAATTTGTCAAAGTTGCTTAGGAGATAACACAGATGGATGCTTGGAAAGATTTTACATGCTGGACACCGTATGTCGGACATGTGAATAACCTATTACAGTGTTGTTTTCATCTTGGATTTGCTGGCAACCAAGGAACTGATGATAGCTAAAGTCGACTAGTTCTTGGCGATTGAATAGCTGTTTGCCAAAAAACTGGTTGATCAGGTTGCACTCGAAACAAGGAAGCCTAAAAGCTGGTTGAAAAGTATCAGTGCATATGCCAATTCCATTGGAGGTATGTTGCTTTTCGGTGTGGATAATAACAAGCAGGTAGTTGGACTTGCAGATGCCCAAAGCGATGCTGAGGCTATCAGTAGGTTGGTCAAGGAACGTATCACTCCACTGCCTCAATTCGTGCTGTCAGCGATAAAGGAAAAAGGTAAGGACGTTCTTTGCTTGAAGGTCTCGTCAGGTCGTTCAACCCCATACTACTATAGCTCAGAACTGATGCACGAAAAGCAGACTATAGCTTCACATTGCTAGAAGCAACCTATCTTGAGCGGACAGGGATTCACTTTGAGCCATCAGATTATGTCTCATTCGGACTGGCAGACAAGAATGGCTTGCTTACCAACGCAGGAAAGCTGATGGCTAATCAGTATATCGTTCGTAACTCACGGATATTCTGTACGCGTTGGAATGGACTGGAGAAGGGTTCGATCTTCGATGATGCGCTGGATGACAAGGAGTATGAAGGAAACCTGATAAGCCTATTGAGCAACAGCTACGACTTTGTTCGCAATAACTCCAAAGTGCGTTTTGTAAAGGAAGCGCATTATCGTGTTGATAAGCCCGATTATGCTGACAGGGCAGTGACTGAAGCCATTGTCAATGCACTTATACATCGGGATTACATTCTGGTTGGAAGCGAAATTCACATCGGCATGTACGATGATCGAGTTGAGATTCAATCTCCTGGCGGAATGTATGACGGTAGGGCAATACAAGATTGTGATATTCACACAGTGGGCTCCGCAAGACGTAATCCTGTGATTGCTGATCTGTTTCATCGCATGAAATACATGGAACGACGTGGTAGTGGACTTACGAAAATATTGAGTGAGACTGCTAAACTTCCACTCTATACTGAACAAATGCAACCGC
>JAQVVB010000284.1 GCA_028699215.1 Sphaerochaeta sp.
CGTTGGAAGGTCTCGAATCCATCACCTCCAGTTCTTCCACCGGAAGAGCAATGGTAATGCTCGAATTTGCCTATGGAACGGATTTGGATGAAGCCACCGATGACATCAACTCCTTGCTGACAAGAATCACCAACCAACTCCCCGACTGGGCGGAAACCCCTCAAATCATGAGGTTCGACATGTCCTCATCCTCCACCTTCATGCGGATGGTCATCAGTGGATCCCAAGATGAAGACCTACTCAAGCAAGTTGCAGAAAACACAGTCAGTCCCTTGTTGTTGCGAATAGAAGGGGTTTCCCAGGTAGAAGTCCAGGGAACAGGCGACATCCAGTACAATGTCAACGTCGACCCCATCAGATTGGAAAGCTACAACCTAACCCTTGCAGAAGTGAAGAATGCACTTTCCGCTCAGAACATCCAAGGGACAGGAGGTACGATCACCCAACAATCGATTGATTATACGGTTACCATTGACCAACGTTTCCAGAGTCTGAATGATATTCGTGATACTGTGCTCACGACCCTTGATGGAGTACCCATAACCGTTGCCGATATCGCAACAGTTGATGAAACTGTGGCATCAGGCTTCCAAGAACGGTATCTTGATGGGTACCCTGTAGTGACCATGATGCTTTCCAACGATTCGGACAGCAATGCTTCAACCGTTGCCAAAAACGTCACTGCACAATTGGAATCCATCGAGGCAGAGCTTCCTGAGGGAATCCAACTTTCCATCCAACAAGACTCCACCAGCATGATCACCAGCACGTTGAACAACGTCTATCTCAGCGCCCTTGAAGGAGTCCTCCTCGCCGCCTTGATTATTTTCCTTTTTTTAAGGAACCTGAAGGCTACTTTGGTGATTTCCCTATCCATGCCGATATCGATACTTTTCACCCTCATGGTGATGTCTATTTTCGACATTACGGTAAACAGCATGAGCATGAGCGGGCTGATTCTTGGTATCGGTATGATCGTAGATGCTTCCATCATCATTTTGGAAAACACCTACACATACAGGCAGAAGAACCATGGCCCAGCGGCTTCGGCGATTTTGGGTAGTGCAAACATGAGCAATGCCATTCTAGCTTCAACGCTCACCACCCTCTGTGTATTCATTCCGCTTTTAATCTACAAAAACAAGCTTGAAATGATCGGCATCATGTTCCAAGACCTCATACTTACCGTCTGTATCGCCATGATCACCTCTCTGTTTGTGGCCCTCACCCTGGTTCCCGCTCTCAGTGGAAGCATTCTGAGAATCGATACGCGTGTACAGAAACCCTTGCGTTTCAAACCCTTCAAAATCATCGATTCCTTCTATATTCGTTTTGAAACCGCGTTGGAGAACCTCTATGCAAAAGCATTGGAGTTCTTTCTTAACCGAAGGTTGCTTCTTGTCGTATTGCTATTCCTCATTCTGGTATTCAGTTTGCAATTCTTTGGTGGCGTAGGCATGAGCCTGACTCCCCAGATGAATACAGACGATTCGGTCTCCCTTACCCTCACCCTGCCAGCAGGCACTAATAAGACGGCAACCAGAACTGAATTGTTCAAGGTCCAGGCATCACTCATGGAAGAGCTTCCTCCTGACTCCTACAGCCAGATCATGGTAAGTGTAGGCACCTCGAATACCGGTTCGATTGAGATCAGCATGCCAGACATCTCAGAACAAACCTATTCAGCAAGCGACATAAAACGCTTGGTGAAACCGTTGTTGGAGGATAACCCTTCAGCCACCTGGACATTCGGTGCGAGCCGAGGACCTGGAAGCAGCAGTCCCATCAACATCAGTGTTACAGGATCAGATACAAACACCACGATGGAAACAGTAAACACCATTGCAACCATCATAGGGACCTATGTAGTGGAAGCTACCAATGTCAGTACAGATCTTGACAATGGTTCTCCAAAGATCAATGTCGACATCGATACCGATAGGGCCAAGGACCTGGGTGTCACCATGAGCAATCTTTATACAACCATCGCGTATGCACTCTCAGGAACAACTGCCACCACCATTTCAACCTTCAGCAGTGAAGACACCTACAATTTGGTGGTCCAACTGGATGAACAAGAGATGCAGACGGTCAATGATCTAGGTAACTTGCTCATCAATACATCCAACGGCAACATCCGCCTCGACAGCATTGCCACCTTCTCCACCAGCACCGCTCCCTCCACCATCACCAGAGAGAACAAAATGCGGGTGAATCATGTCACAGCCAGCCTTGGTGATGGGTACTCTTCCAGTGAAGTGCAGGAAAAAGTGCAACAGGCATTGGATACATATCTCTTATTTCCCGATGGAGTCGAAGTCAGCCAAAGTGGCGATATGCAACAATTCACCACCTATGGGCCGATTCTCATCCTCATCATTGTCCTTGCCTTGGTACTCGTCTTTGCCGTCATGGCTGCTCAGTTTGAATCCTTGCTTGATCCATTCATCATCTTTGCAACCATTCCTCTTCTGATGATAGGAGTCATCTTCATCCATCTGACGATGAACCAGAGTTTTACACTCTTCTCTATTGTCGGAATCGTGGCCCTCATCGGAGTAGTCGTCAACAACGGCATTGTTTTGGTCGACTCAATCAACCAGTTGGTGAGCAAGCGAGTGCCGGTAAAAGAAGCGTGTCTGACCGCGGCGAGAACACGTCTCAGGCCGATCATGATGACCACCCTCACCACGGTTCTGGGGATGATTCCCCTTGCGTTCTTCCCTGGTGAAGGAGCCGAAATGATGCAGCCGATTGCATTGACCTTCATCGGAGGACTGGTGACCGGTTCTTTCTTGACCCTGTTCCTCTCCCCCGTTCTCTACTCTGTGTTGAACAAACGGAGAGAGAAGCACTATGACGACCCAAATACCCTTGCCAGCCAGCTTGAGCTGTTTGACAAGGAAAAACGGTAAATCTCCAGACGTTTCAACGTTCTCTTGGCATGCCTTTACTTCTTCAAAAGGCATGCCTTTTTTTGCTGAGCATCTGTCAACAAAGCAACCATTGTGGTACTGTTGTCCATCATGGATACAAACCTCATCCTAGGGCAGTTGCTGGCCCTTGTAACTGCAACCTGTTGGGCTCAAAACTCCATAACCTACAAATACCTTGGCACGCACGTCGGATCGGATGCGGTTGCCCATATCCGTATGTGGATAGCCCTTCCCGCCATTTTATTGTTGACGTTTTTCACAGAAGGAACGTTTTTCCCTACCAATCTTTCCTTACAGACCTATCTTATTCTCTTTGCAAGTGGAGCCATCGGGTATTTCATCACCGATATGATGATGTTTTATGCCTATGTATACCTAGGTGCACGTGAAACAATGGTCATCATGACCCTTTCACCGGTTGCCACTGCCATTTTCTCCTATTTTCTTTTTGATGAGCATCTCATCGCATCCCAGATACTGGGTATCCTTCTCACCATAGCCGGTGTAGTGGTGATGGTGGTATTCTCCATGCGTCATCGCATCAAGGGAAAGGATGATAAAGCCAAAGCCCTAGGATTTCTCCTGGCAATCTTAGGATCCATTCTCCAATCTGTTTCTTTCCTACTGGCAAAATTCGCACTTGATGCAACAGGTCCTGTTTCCTCCAATCTGCTGAGAAACATCGGAGGTCTGCTTGCGTTCATTCTCTATAACTTCATCATCAAACGGAACGCAAAACAGCAGTTTGCAGCATTCAAGAATCCAAAATTCTTTTTGCTCTTGTTTTTCGCCGCCATGATTGGACCGGTGTTGGGCATGTCCAGCCAAATGAAGGCCTTCACCCTTGCTCCTGTGGGAATCGTAACCACCATTACCCAAATCACCCCCAT
>JAQVVB010000285.1 GCA_028699215.1 Sphaerochaeta sp.
TGTTTGTTCTGTATCCTAACAAACCCCACATCATAGTTTCGTTCATCACTTGAACCTACAATCTACGGCTTATCTGCTGCAGTGACAGCTTGAAGCATCTACAAGATGACAAAACTCTTTGTTCCGGATAAGCCGTTCATACACCTCTTGCCATCAAAGAAACCACATATCCACGAGTACACAGAACATACGGGGGATACTCATCCTTCAAATATGCTTCAACAACCAAAACACTCATTTGGACACTCCCCATGCAGTATTCCCCTACATTTTTTCCTAGGTTACCTATAAATTCCAAAGATCTGTCCACCCCATGGAAAGAAGTGATTTGTCGTCATCTTTTTTAGTTAGGCATCCTACCTATATTACATACAGGCAGCCTTTTCCTGCTTGTATGGTGTTTTTTTATATAAACAACCAATACACTGCTTGCGTACACATAGACAGGTGCATACTCGTATTCTAACATTCGAATATTCTTATATGAAAACCAAGGATACAGCATATGAGCGAACATGCAGGCAACAACCTTCTCACTGGAGCGGAAATTCTCGTACACAGTCTTGAAGACTTGGGTGTACGTTGCATCTTCGGTTATACCGGGGCAGCCATTCTGCCGGTAATGGATGAACTGGGGAAAAGCTCCATCAAGATCATGGTCAATGCGAACGAACAATGCTCTGCGTTCAGTGCCGCCGGGTACTCACGCTCAAGTGAGCAAGTAGGAGTTGCCATCGTCACCTCCGGGCCAGCGATCACCAACACCCTCACCGCTGTCGCCGATTCGTATGCAGACAGCATTCCCCTCATGGTCATTGCAGGCCAGGTTCCGGAACATAAACTCGGCACCGATTCATTCCAGCATATTGATGTCGCTTCCGTTTTCGGCCCTACAGCAAAAAAAGTGTACTCGGTCAAAGCCATCAACAACATCGAGAGTGTCATCAAGGATGCTTACTTCTTTGCGACATCGGGAAAGCCTGGTCCAGTGATCATCGACATCCCTTTGAACTTGCAGCAGAAAGCTGCCCGATACGACTCCTTGGACCTTGCCTTATTCAACAAAGTGTATGAGCAGGAAACCCACCTCAATGATGCTCAGTGCAAACAATTCTTCGATCTGATCAAACAAGCAGAACACCCTTTGCTCTATCTTGGAGGAGGCTTGAACACCAAGGAGGGAAGCAGGGCCATCACCAGGTTCAACGCACTGTTCAACATTCCCTCCGTCAACACGCTCATGGCCAAAGGAGTGATAGACGAAACCAATCCGATCGCCCTGGGAATGCTTGGCATGTTCGGAACCCCGTATGCAAACAAAATAATCCAAGAGAATGATTTCTTCTTTGCCATCGGAGTCAGATGGGACGACCGAGTTGCTGAAAAGGTTGGATTTGCCATACACGCAGACATCGCCTTCATCGATATACACGCAGAAAAAGTCCAGCAGATACGTAACGAGCGAAGACCAAAGTTCTCCTTCATCGGCAATGCCGTCACCACATTGGATGATTTATGTGATTACGCTGAAAACCAGGGTATCACTCTTTCTTTGGATGCTTGGGCAGACCATGCTGCAAAGCTCAAGAGAACCTGGCCTCTGGATTTCAACAGACAGGCAACAAAAATCCAGCAGGCAGAAGTCTTGGAAATGCTCAACAAAATGCTTAGTGACAATGCAATCCTCACCACAGGCGTGGGTAACCATCAACTCCTTGCAGCCCAATACATACGATCCAAGAAATGCAAGTCCTTCCTTACCTGTGGAAGCTTTGGGACCATGGGGTCGGGAATGCCGATGGCCTTGGGAGCACAACTCGCCCATCCAGAAGCAATGGTGGTAGCCATTGATGGAGACGGCAGTTTCAGGATGAACATGGGAGAGCTGCACACCATTGGAACCAATGCAATCCCGGTGAAAATACTCCTTCTCAACAACCATGCCGATGGAATGGTCTACAATCTGGAAACCACTGCGTACGGAGGACGACACTCAGCCACCTGCAGACCTGAAGATGTGGACTTTTCAGCAATGGCAAGACTCTGTGCATTCACTTTTTCTCAACGTATACAGAAAAGAGAGGAACTCAAGGATGCACTTCAGGCCTTCCTTGACAGCAAAGGACCTTCCTTGCTTGAAATCCTTACAGACATTGACGAGGTCCTATATCCTGTCGTGAGACCCGGCTCTTCGTATGCGGAGATGGAACTGGGACCCTATATACACGAAATCATTGAATGAGGAGCTAACGATGAGCAGCGTTTTATGTATTTTCAAAGACAATCCCTATGACGGTACGGATGTCACGTGGAATGGACTGAGACTTGCAGGACAATTGCAAAAAAACGGCCATGAAGTTCGAATTTTCCTTATGAACGACTCGGTGGACATGGCAAGGGATGCCTGCAAGAAGCCTCTTGAATATGATCAGGATTTGACGCAAATGCTCAAAGAACTGATAGAAAAACAAGTGCCGGTCAAAGTATGTGGAACATGCATGGCTCGCTGCGGTATCCACAAAAATGAACCATACTTTGCGGGAGCTGAGAAATCGACCATGGCAGATTTGGCAGAATGGACCGTCTCAAGTGACAAGGTGCTTACATTTTGAACAATCAGGAAAAAGAACATCTCATAAAAGACCTGGAGGGCAAGTACCACACCTATGCGGAATATCTTAAGGTGCTTGCACATCCAATTCGTCTGGCGATCATTGATGCTTTGAAAGAAGGGACTTGTTGCGTCTCCGATGTCACAGAGCTTTTACAGGTATCCCAGCCCAACATCTCCCAACACCTTGCCATCCTACGATTGCACGGTATCGTGGAGTATGAAGAAGACGGGAAAAAGCGCTGTTACTCACTGTGCAATCCTTCTTCCTCCCTCGCCATCCTTGCCACGTTGGGAAAACACCTTTCTTGATTCTTCCTTCTGGCTATGAGAAGATAGTTGCATGCATACCAAAGAGACCCTGATAAGCCAGTTGAATGCTCTTAAAGTCAATCCAAAGGGTACCTTGTTGACCCATTTGTCCTATAAAAGTCTTGGAGAGGTCCAAGGAGGACCTCAGACAGTGCTTGAAGCCCTACTTGCATACATGCAGGAAGGATTGCTGGTAATCCCTACCCACACCTGGGCAAATGTCAATACAGAACAACTCCACTACAGCGTCAAAGACACCCCGTGCTGTATCGGCATCATTCCTGAACTTGCCAGAAAAAGAGCCGGGGGATTTCGCTCTTCCCACCCCACACATTCAGTAGTGGCTTTCGGCAAAGAGGCTCAGAGGTTCATACAAGATGATCACCTCTGCACCACTCCCTGTGCACGAAACTCGGCTTGGGGGAGGCTGTTGGATCGTGATGCAACCATCCTTTTGATCGGAGTAGGACTGAATCGCGACACCTATATCCATGGAGTGGAAGAGTGGCTCGACATCCCCGATCGTCTTGCACCCCTTGTACCCTTTATGTGCACTCTGTCCGATGGAAGCACCCTGCCTTGTCCCTGTCGTACGCACAAGGGACACCCCTCTGAACAGTTTCCCAAAGTGGAGGGGCTGCTCAAAAAACAAGGAGTTCTCGAAGAAGGGAGACTGGGGGATGCTACTGTTCTGAAACATCAGGCAAAGGCACTCTATGAATCGCTCAAGCCCATGCTGATCGAGCATCCTGACTTATTCAGTGAAAGATGACGGACTAAACCGTATTGCCATTGAGTCGCCTGAATTCAGACGGACATACATCATAATAGTCCTTGAAGGCTCTGGAAAACGCCAATTCATCCTCAAAGCCAACATTCCT
>JAQVVB010000286.1 GCA_028699215.1 Sphaerochaeta sp.
TCATTGAGCACCAGTACTTCGACCCCTTGTTTTCTACTGAGGTTTTCCAAGGCAATGGAAGCAGCTACACTTGCGCGGAATGTATCAATTTCAACGTTTGCATCCACTGTATATCGTTCTTGCAACTGCTTCATGGTTTTCTCAATGACAGAAGCGTCCAATGCTTCGATTTCTTGCTGCAGGCTCACTAATGAGAGGAAGCGAAGTTCAGGTCCCACCCGCATGAAAAAGGAGTAGGGGTCTACATAGGTAGACCACATGACTTCGTTGAGGGATGGAAGCAATCCAAAATTCATCTGCTTGAGTTTTGACCGCAAGGCAGCTGCCAAAGCGAAAGAACGACAGGCTTGCATGATCTGATCATGCGTACCGATAGCTCGTTTCATCATCGGCTTATTGAATCTGGATGCGGAACCAGAAGCCTCCAGCATACCCACCAAGGAACCCGCAGAAAGGAACTCCACAAACCGGTCTTCTGTAAGGGAGTCTGGAAAACCAAGGGAGTCACGAACCAGTGAAGCAAAAAGCGTGGGGACGGGCTTCATGTCCCTGAGAAAGCGAATCCATGCATAGTCGTCCGACCACGAGAGGAAACAGGCAAAGACCATATCGACCTTTTCTGCCTCGAAGTGGGACATTGCCAGGGTAAGATCTTCTCTTGTGTATACAACACCTTGGAAAACAGGTCTGGAAAATTCAGACAAAGCATTGATCAGATGGTCCGCTTCTTTTGTTTTTCGAGCATGAAACACACCATGTTCAGTCTCTTTTCCCAAATCATGAAATCGTGGGGTTGTAATCAGGAGGACACCGATTACCGGTTTAGAAGGTGCATGCATGATTCGCTCCTCATTCATTTTGTTCTGGCGTGTTTCCGTTGGGCAACCAGACGGGTTTTATCCAAATATGGTTTGATCTGCTCATACAACCGACTTGAAACAGCTGTATAGAGCATATCCACCATCGTAAGCTGGCCGATTCTCGAACCCATCGGACCGCTTCTGATCATCGCTTCAGAAGAAGAGGTGAACAGACGGATGTCAGCCATTTCGCTCAAGGATGATTTTCCAAACTTGGTTACGGTGATGAGCGTTGCCTTGGAGCCCTTGACCAGTTCTGCTGTTTCCAAGGTGTCTCGGGTCTCTCCCGAATAGGAAAACAATACAGCGACATCGCCTTCCTTGAGACTGGTCGCTGAGAGTATCTGTTCATGAGGGTCTGAAATAGCGAGGGTTACTTTGTTGATTCTCAGAAATTTGTTGCTTGCATCCTTGGCAACCAGACCGGATGAACCCACACCATAGAAATCTATCCTACTTGCTGCACAGAGTGCGTCAACCGCCTTCGACAACATACCCATATCCAACAGGGAGAAGGTGCTTTCGATGGCCTTCATGTTGCTCATGCTGACATTTTTGACGATGGCTTCCAGGCTGTCTCCAGGGTTGATCTCTTCATATACGATGGGGCTTTGCTGGGTGAGTTCTTCGGAGAGGACCTTGCAGAGTTCCTTGAATCCTGAGTAACCGACACTTTTGCACAGTCGTACCACCGAGGCATTGCTGGTTGAACAGGTTTCAGCCAGCTCCCCGATGGACATGTTGATTGCTTCTTCTGGAAAATCAAGCATGAATTCAGCAATTTTCTGTTCTTTCGGAGCAAGGGATTTCAGTGAATCCTTAATACGGATGTAACATCCTGACATGGTTTAGTTCTCCTCAAAAAGGTGCGCGACACCGAACAAGGGTGCGCTATCAATAGTTTGAGCCTTACCGACAAAACAATCAATGGAAAGTTCTCTAAGCGTTGTCTTGATCGGACCCGTTAAAAGTTCATCAGCTTTGGAAATCTGGCCTCCAAGAATCACGCAATCGATTGAGTGTTCCAAAATAAGAGGAGCAAGAATGTGGGCAGCATGCCAGCCTGTCACTGAAAAGACTTTCTGTGACAGTTCATCGCCTGCATGAGCCTGTTTGTCCAATTCTTTTACAGTAGTCTGTGCCTTTCCCCCTAGTTCTTCATAGATGCGCATGATGCCGCGTTTGGAAAGGTATTCTTCTGCTATGGAGCCTCGATACGGTCGCTTGAAAATACTGACTTTCGGCCCACCTGTCTCATTGCAAAGAATCTTGCCGCGTTCCATGAGTGCAAATCCCAAACCAGTGCCCAGCATGACAGCACATGGTTTTTTAAAAGATGTATAGATGGGGTTCTGTATTTCTCCAAGCAGGAATGCGTGGGAGTCGTGCATGAAACGGATGGGAATTTGGTTGACCTCTTGTTCCATCACTGTTTTGATGGAGACTCCATACATTGCTGCAAATTTATGGGTCATCAAATAGGTGCCGCTTGGATAGTCGAAAGGACCCGGGGTGCTGACCCCGATTCCTTCGACTACCAAATCAGCTTCCTTGGCCTTTGTAAGGGCGGTTCGGATAACTTGGCGATAGCTGTCTTCAATCTCTTCTGCCTTTCCGTTGGAGTCTACCGGTATTTCTCCAAATCCCTGCAGGTTTTGTCCTGATGAGGGAACAAGAGCGTATTTTATGGTGGTTCCTCCAGCATCTAGGGAGAGAATACACTTATCGTTCGATCTGCTCATACCCATCTCTCAACATCGTCTTATGGAGGACGATATTTCCGACTCCAAGATTGACCATCTCATATCGTCCAAACGAAGCGGGTACCACAACCATGTCCAAGTACTCCTGGATGAAGAATTTTGTTGGATCGCTTAACGAACGGATGAGAACCTTTTCCCCTTCAACCAAGACCAAGACATGGAAACGATCTGTTGTCTCATCAGTATAACGCTTGGAGAAGAGAAGATTTCTCAAAGTGAAATAGAGCAGCTCATGTTCCCCTACGATGATTTCTTTTCCTTCTTCATCCTCTCGAACCAAACGAGGTTCCTGGATGAGGTTTTTTTGAACCCACTCTTTTTTCCGTTCTCGCTTAAGCACTGCATCTCCATGAATGGAGTGGATTGGACGTGGATTCCCATCAAGATCCTTTCGCACGTAGTCGTACATCTTATACGTATAGGACCCAACGGTGAGGCTTCCGATTTCCAAAATGACCTGATTCCTTCCTGATGCGTGGATGGTTCCTGCGGGTATCAGGAATTGCTTCCCTGGTTCTGAAGGTTCGGCATAGACATAAGCATCATGGTCGAAAGGTTTTCCAGTTTTTTCAGATAGCTTGCATTGTGCAATGAACTCTTCTACATCACAGTTTTGTGTAAACCCGCAATAGGTCTTGGCTTCCTGTCCTGCTACTACGATGTAATAGCTTTCATCCTGTCGACCTAGTTCATTGTTCTGCTCTTTGACATAAGCGCTGCCTGGATGGCATTGGATGGACATGTTGCCGCTTGCATGGAAGGTGTCGTCGTAGTTGAATCTGATCGGGAAATATCCGTCAAATTTCTGTACACAGTTTGCACCCATGAGTTTTTCACCGACAGTCTGGACAAATCCGTAATACGGGAATTCAAGTTCAAGATCATTGGACTTGAGGGCGATCGAAACTTCCAAGGGAATCAGATCGAAAACCCAAGCACAGTTTTTCATGGTATCGGGGAGATTCCTCAAATGCTTGACATAGAATCCTCCCCATACTCCTTCTATGTAAACAGGACGACAACGCAGAGGGTAGGTGACCAAACACTCGCAGATGCTCAGGTAGGTTGAGAAGGGGAGCATCCGAACAGATTCAAGACAGTCGCAGGCCAGATAAAAGTCCAGCGCCTGTTGGCTGATGAGTTCTCCACGCAACGCCGATGCGACTTCGAAAT
>JAQVVB010000287.1 GCA_028699215.1 Sphaerochaeta sp.
TGATGGTGGTACCGATGTTGGAACCAAGAATCAGGGCGGCAGAAGCGTTGACTCCAAGCCATCCATTGAATGCCATGGTAAGTGTCATTGCCATGGCAGCCGAAGAGGATTGGACGACGACGGTTATGGCTGTTCCAAGCAGTATGCAAGTGATGCTCATAAGGAAGGAGTCACTGTTGAATCTGCCAAGGAAAGCCAAGGCATCTACATTTCCTGTAAGGTCAGGCATGGAGTGTTGCATGAAATTCAAGCCTAAGAAAAGGAGACCGAATCCCAGCAAGACATCTGCCACTTCTCGGGTTTTGTTTTTCTTGGAAAACATCATGGGAGCGGCAAATGCAATTGATACAAGGGCAAGGAGCGAGATGTCCAGTTTGAACCCAAGCAAGGCGACCATCCAACCGGTGAAGGTTGTTCCGATATTTGCTCCAAGGATCACTCCAATAGCCTGTACAAGATCCATGAGTCCTGCGTTGACAAAGCTGACGACCATAACGGTGGTAGCTGACGAACTTTGTATCAGTACTGTAATGATTATACCAGTAAGGACTGAGACAAAACGGTTTTTGGTCATCAATTTGAGGATGGCTTTCATCTTGTCCCCAGCAGATTTCTGGAGTCCTTCACTAAGGAGTTTGATGCCGTAAAGAAAAAGGCCTAAGCTGCCAACAATCTGGAACAAGGTCATTATTGTTTTCATATCGCAACAAAAGTAGCAAGTTTGGTGCAGTTTGGTAAAGGGGTTGGCCGAAGAGTTTTTGGTATCTTCAGATGTGATGAAAGAAATGTAAAGAAATGTCGCTTAAGGGAACATGAGGAAAAAACAGCAAAAAACTTCATCTCAGGAAACCCTTGTAATCGCTGGAACGGATTGAACTTTCAGCCCTGTTGTTGTATGGTTGGGCTATGAGCATCATCAAACCGCAAAAGCTCGGGATCATATCCGGTCCCGGATCTGAATATTTTACTGGTAAGGTCGTAAAACACCTACG
Organism: Sphaerochaeta sp.; assembly: GCA_028699215.1. Taxonomy (GTDB): domain Bacteria; phylum Spirochaetota; class Spirochaetia; order Sphaerochaetales; family Sphaerochaetaceae; genus Sphaerochaeta. The sequence continues at coordinate 993 of JAQVVB010000287.1, forward strand.
TAGGCTTTACCTTGAACGGTACGGCAAACTTTCTGCTGCTTTGGCTAAACGCCATACCATGAGTGAAGAAGAGATTCTGAAAACCGTTACCTTGCTTGACGATTTGAACAATAAAAGAATTCCCCGCAGTAAATGTCCTTCATCCTTTCAGTGTCCTGATTTTACCATCAAGGTAAAGTATACCAGGTTTGCCAATGGTGAGGAAAAAGCAGAAATTCTTGATGCTGTTCGTGGCCTCCGTATCTTTATTGTATACGACCTTTCCAATATGGAACCAATTAGAGTTGCAGGTTCAGATGAACCCGTTCCCCTTTCTGTCAATGACCACTTGATGTTCCTTTTTACCACCATCAACGCGATTCAGCTCGCTGGAGCAGAGAGTGTTACCTTGGTACTTCCTACCTATCCGTATTCCAGACAACACAAGAAGAGTGCCCGTGAAGCCCTTACTGCTGCCATGTTTGGTCGCATTTGTGAGATGTTGGATGTTGAGCGGATCATTACGTTGGATATCCACAGCAGGGAGATTGAAAACAGTTTCTCCCATCTTCATTTGGAAAACCTCCACGGTTCCTATCAGACCCTTATTGCTTTGCACAAACTGATTGATTTCAGCGATCCTGATTTGGTTGTCGTTGCTCCCGATACCGGAGCTATCAGCAGGAACAAGTTCTATGCACAGGCCTTGCACCGACCGTTGGCCATGCTCTACAAAGAGCGTGACTATTCAATCGTCAGCAAGGATGCGAAACATTCCAATATCAAGAGCATCAATCTTCTTGGTGATGTCCATGGGAAAACCGTCTTGATTGCTGATGATATGCTTGCTACTGGTGGAACCATGATCATCGCCATGCGGGAGCTCATGAATCTCGGGGCGAAGAAGATCATTTGTATGGTCAGTCTTCCTCTTTTCAATGGTAGTGCTGTTGAAGATTTTGAAGCTGCCTATAAAGAAGGTATTTTTTATCGAATCATTGGAACCAATTCAGTGTTCCATGGTCATGATTTGTTGGATAAAGAGTGGTATATCCAAGCTGATATCACCGAACTTTTTGCCCGTGTCATCAGCCGGTTGCATCACGGCCGATCCATCAGTCCCTTGCTTGACAATAGAAAGTTCATTCAGATTCTCATTGACAACAGTCAGGCAAACCCTCAGGCGCCGCTTCCTGACGCTAGCGCTACCGACCCGGACCGTGATTAACTGACGTTATTTACGGTACCGGGTTATTCCACTTCACAGGTTTCCTTGTGTAGTCTCGGAATTTGTGATGCGCTACTCAAAACCACGCTTGGAGTATTTACCATGCAGATGTCAAACCGTATCTCAGCTTTTCAATGTTCTCCTATCAGACGACTTTCCCCCTATGCCCGCGAAGCGGTGCGCAGGGGAATCAAGGTATACCAATTGAATATCGGCCAGCCCGATATCAAGACCCCGACTCAGGTCATCGATGCTGTTCACTCTTATGATGAAACCATCATTGCATATGGAAACAGCGAAGGTCGTCAGGAATTACGTGAGGCATTGCCTTCCTACTACGCCAAATATGGCTTGGACGTGAAGCCTGAGGATATCTTGATCACCACCGGTGGTAGTGAGGCAATTCAGTTTGCATTCATGACGCTTTGTGATCCCTATGATGAAGTCATCATTCCTGAACCCTATTACACTAATGTTTCTTCTTTCGCCCACTCCGCTATGGTTACCTTGGTGCCTGTCACCAGCAAGATGGAAGACGGGTTTGCTCTTCCTGATATTTCTGAGTTTGAGAGCAAGATAACGCGAAAGACCGGAGCCATTCTCGTATGCAGTCCGAATAACCCGACAGGACATGTGTACACTGAAGAAGAGTTGTTGCAGTTGCTGAATCTAGTGAAGAAACACGATATTTTCCTTATTGTCGATGAGGTCTATCGTGAATTTTGCTACGATGGAAAACAATTTTCCAGTGTTCTTGCCTTTCCTGAGTTTGCTGACCGGGTAATTTGTGTAGACAGTTTCTCGAAGCGATACAGTATGTGTGGTTCCCGCATCGGAGCTTTGATCAGCAAGAACAAGGATGTCCTCGATAGTGCTTTGAAGCTGGCTCAAGCCAGACTCTGTCCTCCTGATATCGAGCAGGTCGCTGCTTGTGCAGCACTTAAAACAGATGATTCCTATCTGCTGGAAGTGAAATCCGAGTATGAAAAACGCAGGGATTTCATTGTAGAAGGGCTTCAGAAGATTGAGGGAGTTCAATGTAGTGTTCCCAAGGGTGCTTTCTACTTGGTGGCTGAACTGCCGGTGGACAACGCTGAGGATTTTGCAAAATTCATGCTCAAGGATTTTAACTTGAATGGAGAAACCGTTATGGTTGCTCCTTGCGAGGATTTTTATGTAACCAAGGGTATGGGACGTAGACAGGTCCGTATCGCCTATGTGCTTAATACTAGGGATTTAGCGCAGGCCGTCAAGTGCATTGATGCAGGGTTGAAGGCCTACCGCTCTACTGTTTTAGGTGAGTCCGTATAGGAGATCCTCATTCACCTATGATTTTGATGAGTGCGTGCTTGTCACGCATTCCATCAAAATCGTAATAGAAGATCTGTTCCCACGCTCCAAAGTCCAACATTCCTCCTGTGATTGCAACGACCACTTCTCGCCCCATGATGGTGCGTTTCAGGTGGCCGTCTGCATTGTGTTCCTTTTCGGTGTTGTGATTGTACTGCTCATAGGGGAGTTCTGGGGCCAGCTTTTCAAGCCAGACCTCGAAGTCTTGGTGTAAGCCGCTTTCAATGGCATTGATGAA
>JAQVVB010000288.1 GCA_028699215.1 Sphaerochaeta sp.
GAACTCGGATTTTACACGATCTCTTACCTTGATGGGACAAGGGATGCTCGGCATCTTTGCTGTCATTCTGATCATTTTCGGCATCCTGTTCTTTTTAGGACGTTCAAAGAAGAAGAAATAGATAGGAATTGTAAACAGCCCCATACGTACAAAGGAACTTCTGTATATATGGCGTTTGTAAATCTGCCAAGGAATCGTCTAAATTGAATCAAGAGGTTCGTTCCTAGGCGGACTTCACAGGAACTATTGAGAAAACAAAGCCTCCACACTGTCTGATGATTTTATCAAAATGTGTGGAGGTTTTTCTTTAGAAGGTGAGCGCAACACCAATCTGTCCGAGTAGGGTGTATCCCTTTACTGCAAATTCAGTATCATAGGAGAGATTTCCGCCGGTGATTTTTCCCTGTGTTGTAAGAGGAATGGCAAGATTGACTCCTCCAACCAACGAGAGAGAATCAGAGAGGTTGACCAGTACATTCACATTTCCCAAAACACTGAGGGTGTTGAACTCTACGAGTATTTCATCACTATCGCTGTTATTGGCCTTGGTCAAACGTTCATAGAGTAACCCAGCCCCGAGTTCCAATGACATCATGTCAGAGAGCCCTATGCCAAACTGACCGGTCACGGCACCCCTATAGGTCAAGGGATAATCTTCAACATCTTCTTCAGTGGATCCGTTGGTCGCTGCCAATAATTTGCTTACACCAAACTGATACCCTATTCCGACAGCGGAATCTTCATGTGGATAGAGCGTGCCCGAGAGCATGAGACCCCCCAAGGTTGCCGTGCTGTCTTCGGTGATATCTATTCCAAGGATGGTATAGGTTGTGGTTTCATCTTTCTGGGCACCAAAAGCTTGGATGCCGAACCAGCTGTTGGATGCGAACAGAGAGAGCGTGCAGAGACTGAGTGCAAGAGAAAATAAGAGAATTTTTTTCATGGGTTCCTGATTTTTCGAAATTCGATTATGTAGGAGTACAGATGTAATAACAAGTAACTACTGTTAGTATACAGTAAAAACTATAAATATTTGTCAATAATCAATAAATACTTGACTTTTCGTATTTTCTGGAAAATTAGGAAGTATGGATTTGCTGGAAAACGTCAAGTGAGAGGCTCAAACACCCCTTTTTCTTTATTCTTCTTGCAATTATCCCATGAAAAGACTTTTCCGCTCATGGCAATATAGACCCCTGGAGGAAGAAGTTGCATGGCTGTGATCGCACACCCTAGATTGAAGACGGCATCAGAAGCTTCAAGGGAATAAGGAATCATGGCTCCAGTAAGGACGATGGTATGGTGGTCGCCTTCGGGTAATGAGTTTGCTATCACCTTGGCGGTGTTGCACATGGTATCGGTACCATGGATGATGACGATTTTATCCTCAACACTATGCAGGCACGCATAGGCCACCTCTTGTCGTTGCTCCTCGGTCATGTATAGGCTGTCTACAGCAAGAGGGCCTTCAAGATGGACAGTGAGTGTACAACGAGCTTGCTGAAGGATCCTGGGGAGCTGGGATTCTCGAAACGTCAACTCTCCTTTTACTGCATCATACTGTTTGTCAAACGTCCCTCCGGTGGTGATGATCCGCAAGTCCTGTGCCATATTGCGCCTCCTGAAAGAAATAGGGGGGGCAAAAGCCTCCCCCGTGATGATGATTATGATACTTTATTACGTAAGAATCTTCATCTGGTCGGTATCGCCAGTATCAACAAATACTGAAAATTCATCAACTCTTAACTGAAGTTTATCCCCTTCTTGATAAGAATCAAAGGATTTAGGTTCTGCGATGACCCGAAGGTTCTCCCCACCGATGTCGATTCGGCAGTCGTTGACATCACCAAGGTAAAACTTGCTGACAAGTGTACCCTTCAAGTCGCCGCTCGCCTTTACAAACCTCATGTTCTCTGGACGAATTCCAACGACCACATCTCCTTGGAGGGGACCGTCATACTCTATTTTTTGTGGAGAATCCTTGAATTGCAGCTCACCATTTGCACTTGTTGCCCTGATGAAGTTGATCTTTCCAACAAAGTCAGCGACAAACTGATTCGCCGGGAAGCGGTAGATTTCCGTCGGCTTCCCGATTTGTTGGATATCTCCATGGTTGATGACGATGACCCGATCGCTCATGGTCATTGCCTCCATCTGGTCATGGGTGACATATACTACGGTGATCCCCAGGTTCTTTTGGATTTCCTTGATTTCAAACCGCATGCTGTCCCTGAGTTTTGCATCCAGATTTGAAAGCGGTTCGTCCAGCAACAAGAGTTGCGGCTTGGCCACCAAAGCTCTGGCAAGGGCTACCCGTTGTTGCTGTCCCCCAGAGAGCTGACTGGGAATTCGGTCTGCATATTGGGATAAGTGAACGATTTCAAGCACTTCATCAACTTGTGTCTTGATGGTGTTTTTATCCAAATGCTTCATCTTGAGAGGGTAGGCTACATTATCGAATACCGTCATGTGAGGCCAGACCGCATACGATTGGAAAACCATCCCTATATCACGCTTCTCAGGAGGAATGAACGTTTTGGTGGAACTTACTTCTTGGTCTCCAATGAAAATCTCTCCCAAGGTGGGCTTTTCAAATCCAGCAAGCATTCTCAGCATGGTGGTTTTTCCACACCCGGAAGGGCCGAGCAAGGTGATGAACTCTCCATCAGCGAATTCAGCATTGAAATCGTTGAGAACCACCACGTCATCAAATGCTTTCTTGACATCCTTTATTACAATTCTTGACATTTCTTACCTCTTTGTTAAATGGAGAATTCACCGTCGGTGAGTTTGTTCAGCAACCAGTTTATCCCGAAAACAATGAACAGAATGGCTGTGGCAAGCGCTGAAGCCGTCTGTTGGTTGTGGTAGGTCTGGTAGGTGTACAACTCGTATCCGAGGGTCTTGGTGTTTGTCGAATAAAGCAGGGTCGACATGGTCAGTTCATAAAAACAGGGCATGAAGATCAGAAACCAACCTGCAACGAGAGCAGGAGCTATCAAAGGCAGGGTGACATTCTTCATGCTTCTCAGCCACGAAGCACCCGATATTTGGGATGCCTCCTCGAGCGATGGGCTTATCTGGGATAGTGCACTCACTACGGTTCTCATGCCCATCATCATGTATTTAATCATATATGCAATCACCATGATGGTCAGGGTGTTGTAGATGTTGATCCCGAATTTTCCTGACATGGCCATGATCAAGGAGAGTGCTATGACGACACTGGGGGTTCCACTTCCTACGGTAATCATGAAATCAGGGATTTTTCTTCCTTTGATTTTGGTCCTTACCAATAAGTAGGCCATCATGCATGAGATGACCATGCCGAATGTGGCTGCCATCACTGCTGTTATCAAACTGTTTTTAGACGAGTTGAGAATGGATTTCCTGGTGAAGATCCTTTCCCAGTATCTTAGCGTCATGTTTCCGGAAGAGAATACTGGTTCCCCGAGGTTGACGGTAATGCTGGAAAGGGCGACGGTCACAAAGGGAATGATGACGACGATCAAGGCAAAGAATATCACCAATGCGGTGATGGGGATTCTCCATTTGCCCAAGTCCACGATATTGGGTCTGGTCGATTTTCCGGAGACGGTAATATACTGTTTTTTTCCGAGGGTGAAGGTGGACAGATACAAAACGACATTGGCGATGATCATCAAGAATACTGCCAGTGTGGTTGCATCGGTCAGGCCTTCCTGACTACCGATATATACAAAGTCTATGATACGGGTGGTGACCGTATGCACTTGACCTGGTACTCCGATGATAGAGGG
>JAQVVB010000030.1 GCA_028699215.1 Sphaerochaeta sp.
AGAGGTACTTGACGAACTTTGGGAATTCCTTTATAAACATCAACGTAATCAACGCGCCTTTCGTATAATGGTATTACCTCAGCCTTCCAAGCTGAAGAAGCGGGTTCGACTCCCGTAGGGCGCTCTAATTAGAAAACCTTCTTACACAAGGATTTACAAAACCCACGAGACACTGCGTGGGTTTTTCTTTGTTTACTGAAGTTCTCGATGCTCTTTGCCTTCTCTGATTCTTTGGTTTTCACGTATTCTCGCTTGCATAATCTTCCTTCACTCTGTAGAGTATGGCCAATACAGCTATATCTACCTGCAGAAAAGGATTGTTTCCTTTTTTCAAGGCTTTTTGCAAAGCTCTTCCCTTGATATAGCTTTGTCAGTACGATAAATAGGTATGAAGGAGATGGTGATGGCAATCGACAAAGAAAAGATAGAAGAACACATAAAAGGATTGCTGATAGCCTTAGGAGAGGACCCCGAGCGGGAAGGTCTTGTCGAAACTCCTACACGTGTAGCAAAAATGTACGAGGAAATATTTGAAGGCATACAACATACCAACGATGAAATTGCCACCATGTTCACCAAAACGTTTGAAGACGATTCTGATATGTTCACGAGTTCCAATGACATGGTCATTTTACGTGACATTGAATTCTTCAGCTATTGCGAACACCATCTTGCCCTCATGTACAACATGAAGGCTACGGTAGCCTATATTCCCCATGGAAAAGTCTTGGGTTTGAGTAAGATCGTCCGCATAGTCGATATGGTGGGAAAAAGGTTGCAACTCCAAGAGCGCATTGGATCTGATATCGCTGAAATCATGCAAAAAGCAACAGATTCCGAAGATGTAGCAGTCATCATCGAGGCACAACATGCATGCATCACCACACGAGGCATCAAGAACACCCGCTCAGTCACCACCACGACTACCGTACGCGGAATCTTTGAGACTGACAACAATTTGATGGACCGACTCATTGCGCTCAAATGCATGCATGCATAACAAGGAGAGGCCCTGGTGGAAAACGTAAAAAAATTACTTGTGCATCCACAATTCCTCAAATACATGGCGCTGAACGGTAAAGCAGAACAAAACAGAAAATTCTGCAAACACGATTTCTCCCATCTCTTCGATGTAGCAAGGGTAGCCTACTGCATGTCCTTGGAGAGAAACCTTGGGATCCCCAAAGAAACCATTTACCTCACTGCCCTTCTTCATGACATTGCAAAATGGAAGCAGTATGAAACCGGTGTTGATCACGCTATGGAAGGAGCGACGATGGCGAGAGAAATCCTGCAAGATCTTTCCATTGAAGCAGATGAAATCTGTGAGGCAATCAGAACTCATCGAAAAGCTCACCTGGCAAAAACACCACTGGGACAAATCCTATATGACAGCGATAAGGCAGTCAGGCCCTGCATCATCTGCCCTTACATCGATGAGTGCAAGAATTTCAAAGACGGGCAACAGCCTGAATTCACCTATTGAAAGTGGAGGAATACGATGAAAGACACACACATTGCAGAAACTGTTTGGCAGTGGGGAAAGCGCACCTACATCATGGGAATTCTCAATGTCACTCCTGATTCCTTCTCTGACGGTGGACGATATCTTGACGTTGACAAAGCAGTTGCACAGGCCTTGCGTATGGCCGCAGAAGGCGCAGATATCATCGATATCGGTGCAGAATCGACAAAACCCGGCTATGCACCGATCACCACCGAGGAAGAGATTGAACGTTTGCTTCCAGTAATCAAAAGACTCAGTCTGGAATCAGAATTGGTGCTTTCCGTCGATACCTATAAAGTCAAGACTGCTGAACTGGCCCTAGCTTCCGGGGCTCATATGATCAACGATATTTGGGGGCTGAAACGAGAAGAGGGAATGGCAAAGCTTGTAGCTTCAAGCAAAGTCCCCGTTTGCATCATGCACAACAGGGACAACACCAAGTATCACAACCTTATGGACGATCTTCTATCAGATCTTTCTAAAAGCATCGACATCGCACTGCAAGCCGGGGTAAAAGAGCATCAAATCATCCTTGATCCCGGTATCGGATTTGCAAAAACAGTAGAACAAAACCTTGAAGTCATAAAACATCTTGAAAGGTTGAAATCGTTTGGCTATCCTGTATTGCTTGGAGCCTCACGAAAAAGCTTCATCGGAAAGACCTTGAATCTGGAAGTGCAGGACCGATTGGAAGGGACCCTTGCAACCACCGCAATAGGAATAAGCAAAGGTGTTGATATCATCAGGGTTCATGATGTATTACAGAATGCGAGAGTAGCGAAAATGACAGATATACTGGTAAGGGAATAACATATGGATAAGATACTCATTGAAGATTTGCAGGTATATGCCTACCATGGGGTGGCTCAAGCGGAAAAGACCAACGGACAGATGTTCTTCGTTTCACTCCAACTTGGTTTGGATTTGGAGCAAGCCGGGATACAAGATGATTTACATCTGACCATCAGTTATGCCCAGGTGTGCAAAGACGTGCAGAACGTACTACAAGACCGTACCTACAATCTCATTGAAGCTGCAACAATGAGCATCATTGAATTTCTCTTCCATACATATCCCACGATATCAGAAATTTTCATCCAATTGAAAAAACCTTGGGCTCCCATGGGACAACACTTGAAATATGCAGCAGTAGAGATGAACCGCAAAAGGGAAGACAGAGATGAATGGTGATTTTGTTGTAGCCTACATCGCATTAGGGTCTAACCTTGGAGACAGAAAGGCCCAGCTTGATTTGGCAATCGACTTGCTCAAACAGACTGAAGGCATTGAAGTCTCTGCTGTCTCCTCCTATCTCAACACAGCTCCGGTTGGATACATCGACCAGCCGGACTTTCTCAATGCAGTTGTTGAACTACAGACCACCCTCTCACCTTATGAGCTTTTAGGTCATTGCAATGGCATTGAACAGAAAATGAAAAGAAAACGGCTTGTACACTGGGGACCAAGAACCATTGACCTCGATATTTTACTGTACGGAAATCTTGTGCTTCATGAAGAAAAACTTACCATTCCCCACCCAAGAATGCTTGAACGAGAATTCGTCATGCAACCTTTATCAGAAATTGCGCCAGCAGCACTCTATCCTCCCAAAAATCAAACGATTTCTGAGCTATATCAGGAAATATTCTGCTGACAGCGTTTTTCCTCTCACGCAACAAACACTCTTCATCATAATTCTCTTCCCTTTAGTCTTCTCATGGTGCCTCATTTCATTTTCTTTGCTATACTGAATATTCGGAGGAACGATGGAAGAACTTTTGAAGCGGTATGCCCGCCTGATCATTGAAGTACAACTTAAATTAGAGAGAGGCGACTCCCTCTCCATCAATACAGAAGGAAGCACCATGGGTTTTGCCAGGCTTTTGGCAAAAATGGCCTGTGAAGCAACCCTGCAAGTAGTAAATATTGTAGAAACCAACCATGGGAAGGTTGTACAGGTGATTCCCATGGATCCTGTTGAACATGAAATACTTCGGCCTGAAGTCAAAGGCTTCGTAATGTGCCATATCCTCGATTTGGACAATGCTCCTTACCTCAGCGAGGAAAACCCCATGGACATGGTAGCTGATGTAGCTTTGTTGGGAAGCTTTGGATTGCTCAGCGATCCAGTCTTTCTTGACAGACGTATCGCAGTACCTTGGGCGAACATCCCCTACCCAGGTCCCTTCTGGGCAATGCAGTTATTGGGTAAAGAAGCATCTGAATTGGATATGTGGACACTCTTCGCATCTCTTTACCGCCTTGAAGACAACCATGGATTGCGTTTTTGGGAAGACCAAGGCAATTTACTCCATTACCGAAAGCAAAAACTCAACAAGCTGGGTCGTCTCCAATTTTCCATAACAGGATATGACTGGACACTACAGGCACGACAAGCAAAAAGGACCATTTGGGCGGGAGGAAGAACCACACTGGCGAATAATCGTACATTCTTCTCCAACCTGCCTGTCCAACACCTGCTGGTCTCCTTAGACAGCAATTCTGCCCAAGGGACCTTTACCAGTACAAAAAGCTTTCTTGTCCTAGGACAACTGGTTGAAGATGCCACCTTCATCGTTGAAAAAGGGAAAGTCGTTTCCTATACAGCGAAAAAAGGGGAACATGCCCTCAAAGCATACTTCAGCATCGATGAAGGAGCCTCAATAGTCTCTGAACTGTCCTTATCTGACAATGACACCATTGAAAGCCACTATCTTACCAAAGGAGTTCATCCTCATTTCAACAAGGAAATGACCACCCATTTGATACTGGGGGGCTTTACTTTGGCCACGTTGACCGATCAAGATTCTGATGAAGATATCGATGCATGCGATTTGGCCCGTTCTTTGGTGCGTCTGGAAATACCAGTAGGCAGCAATGTGCTTTCCGTTACAGCATTGCAGGAGAATGGAGATGAAGTTGTCTTAATGGAAGAAGGCATCAGCCTTGAATAGGAGAATGTGATGAATCAGAAACTCATCGATATCTACGCAGATCTGGTGATCTGCAAAGGTATCAATCTACAGAAAAACAAGAGCGTTGCCATCATGACAGGACCCGGGACATATTACTTTGCCCGAGCACTCTCAAAATCAGCATATAGAAATGGTGCATTGTTCGTGCAGGTACTCCTAGATGATCTGGATGTACTGTCAGAACGTTTGAAATATCAAGATGATGAGCAATTGAAACACAATCCAGCGTTCATCAAAGCCCTCGATTATGAGATGTGCAGTGAAGGTTGGGCCTATATTCGGATAGACAATACTGAAGACAGGCTCGATCATGCTCCTTTGATCAGTGAGAAGAACCAGATTCACGGGAAGGCCAAACGAGAATATTCTGCAACCAGGCTTAAGAAGACCATGAGGCATCAACTCCCTTGGTGTGTCGTCTGTGCTCCAGGTCCCCGTTGGGCTCGTCAAGTATTAGGAGAAGATGCTACTACAACAGATCTTTTGGAAGTGCTCAAACCGATTCTGCTTCTCGATCAGGAAGATCCGCTTGATGCATGGGACGAACATGAGAGGAAACTTAAGATTCTCCAGCAACGATTGAACGACCTGCATATAGATTCTCTCCATTTCAAAAGTCCCGTCACTGACTTCACCATCGGATTCACCCCTCAGGCACGCTTTATCGGCGGCGCAGAGGTTCTTCCTGATGGAATTGAGTTCTTTCCCAACTTACCCAGCGAAGAACTCTTCAGCACCCCTGACAGAAACCGTGCGAATGGATACATAACCACTACAAAGGGAGTGTCTGTACTCAATTGCAAAACTGAAGAAGTCAGACTTGTTTTCAAGGACGGAAAGGTAGTCGATTATTCAGCCAAGGTAGGAAAAAAGGCAATGGATTCTTTTTTCTCCATTGATGAAGGCACCAAACGAATTGGAGAATGTGCCTTGGTGGATGAATCGAGTCCTATTGCACAAAGTGGATTGTTCTTTGATTCAGGGTTGATTGATGAAAACGCATCCTGCCATATCGCCCTTGGAGACGGCTACCCCACATGCCTGACCAATGGAGACAAACTCACTACAGAGGAGGCGTTGCACGAAAACGGTTGCAATACCTCGTTGATGCATATTGATTTCATGGTTGGATCAAAAGACATGAACATCATGGCAAGAACCAGAGAAGGTAGAGATGTTCAGATTATGAAAATGGGAAATTTTACGTTCTAATTCATATCAGCAATTAGCTTCAGCCCATCAAGCGTATGCATCGAAGAGACCTGATTGATACGTGGGATGAGCGAAGCTATGGTGCTGCTCAAGCCTCCGGTAGCTATTACAAACACCTCTTTGCCCAGCTCCTGCTCACTTCGTTCGATGATTGAAGTGACCATACCTGCATACCCATACATGATGCCACTTCTAATAGACTCTTGGCTATTTCGCCCCAGTACTGAAGAGGGAATCTTCAACTCTACCTGAGGTAGCTGTGCGGTATTACCAAACAACGCATTGACAGCGGTAACCAGCCCAGGTGCTATGGAAACACCCAATACCGAACCATGCTCATCCACAGTGCTGAACGTCAAAGCTGTGCCGAAATCAACCACAATAACAGGACTTGAAGGATGCATGTAGTGTGCTTGTGCAAGGTTACACAATAAATCAGAGCCTAATTCACCGGGAATCGTCTCTTTTTTAAGGCCAGTTTCAACTCTATGAGTGACCATCAAAGGTTGTACGTCAAACAGCCTGATGATATTTTTCTGCATGGAACGAGTAAGATTAGGAACAACCGAGCTAATCACAGCTCGGTTTATATCCTGTTTAAAGAGACCAGCATGGCTCATAAGACTATCTAAAACGACAAAATATTCATCGCTTGTCTTTTTTTGATCACTATAGATACGGAACGATTGCACCCACGTTCGTCCATCATGGACCGCAACGACAATATTCGTATTTCCAATATCTACAGCTATGAGCATGATTCCTCCTAGAGAGCTACTGTATGATGCGAATCGGCATATTTTTCATCACGAAGTGCCTTGATCGTCTCATCGCTGTAATAGTCCTCAAACTTGGTCATTCTGTCAATGACGCCGTTTGGAGTAAATTCAATGATGCGATTGGCAATGGTGTCGACAAACTGATGGTCATGACTGTTGAACAGCAATACACCTGTGTATTCAATAAGTCCATCATTGAGAGCACTGATCGCTTCCAAATCAAGATGACTGGTAGGTTCGTCGAAAATCATACAGTTGGCTTGCTGAAGCATCATTCTAGACAGCATGCAACGAACCTTTTCTCCACCTGAGAGAACTGTGCAATCCTTCAGTGCTTCATCCCCAGAGAAGAGCAAGCGACCAAGGAATGAACGGATATAGGTATCGTCTTTCTCCTCACTATAGGTTCTGAGCCAATCGGTGATGGATACATGCTCAGTGAAAAGATACGCGTTGTTCTTTGGAAAATAGGACAGGCTGGTGGTGACTCCCCAAGTAAAGGTACCTTCATCAGGTTCAATTCTCCCACTGAGAATCTCGAAAAGTATAGTTTTTGCGTAATGGTCTGGACCGACAAATGCAACTTTGTCCCCATTGTTGAGTACAAGATCGAAATTATCCAACACCTTGACACCATCGATGGTCTTGGTCAAACCCTTCACTTCCAATATATTCCTACCACACTCACGTGCAGGTTTGAATGCTACATAGGGAAAACGTCTTGAAGATGGTTTGATATCGTCAATGGTAAGTTTATCAATGAGTTTCTTTCTACTCGTGGCCTGTTTTGCCTTGGCCACATTCGAGGAGAAACGCTGGATGAACTCTTTCAATTCAGAGATCTTTTCTTCCCTTCTCTTCTTGTCATCCTTCATCTGTTTAGCAGCAAGCTGGCTGGAAAGATACCAAAAATCATAGTTGCCCACATAGAGAAGAATTTTACCATAGTCGATATCAGCAATATGAGTACAAACGGTATTGAGGAAGTGACGGTCGTGACTGACAACGATAACGGTGTTATCGAAGTTGGCAAGAAAGTCTTCAAGCCAATGGATCGATTCCAAATCCAAGTGGTTGGTCGGTTCGTCCAACAAAAGGATGTCTGGGTTTCCAAAAAGGGCTTGGGCAAGCAAAACACGGACTTTGATGTTATCCTCAACATCACTCATCAACTTACCTTGCAGCTCAGTTGTAATTCCAAGACCATCAAGCATCTGGGCTGCCTGGGCTTCTGCTTCCCATCCACCCATATCAGCGAATTCACCTTCAAGCTCTGCAGCTCTCAAGCCATCCTGCTCTGTGAAATCTTCTTTAGCATAAATCAGATCCCGTTCCTTCATGACCGCATACAGCTGTTCAAAACCCATGACTACGGTTTCGAGGACAGTATATTCATTGAAGGCGAAGTGATCCTGCCTAAGCACAGCCATGCGCTGCCCGGGGGTCATGATTACATCACCGGTATCTGGTTCTATTTCTCCTGAGAGAATTTTGAGAAACGTGGATTTACCTGCACCATTAGCCCCGATGATGCCATAGCAGTTTCCAGGAGTAAATTTAATGTTAACTTCTTTGAATAGAACCTGTGTTCCATACGAAAGACCAATGTTTGAAGCGGTAATCATGTGCTCTGTTCCTTTTAGATCATTATAGCGAAAAAAAGGGGCAACCATCAAGGTTGCCCTCCTTACCTATAGTTCCTAGGGGAATCGAACCCCTATTTAGAGACTGAGAATCTCCTGTCCTAACCATTAGACGAAGGAACCGAAAGTCTGGGATGGAGGGATTCGAACCCCCAAAGGCAGAACCAGAATCTGCAGTGTTACCATTACACTACATCCCAATGTCAAATCCTGTGCTAGGATACGGAAATGACGGTTCTTTGTCAAGTGGAATTTCGTTATTCCTACTTATTCTCCAGCGTATTCCAGCAAAACATCAATAGGATATCCTTCCAATATCTTCTCATAATTCAAGAAAGGTAGACCTATCACGCCCATAAAGCCTTCGACTGTTGCTCCATTTTCACGGAACATCGAAGCTGCTGCTTGCAAGGTACCACCTGTGGCGATGAGATCATCTACCAGCAATACATGGGATCCAGGAACGATATCGACTTCCTGAACACAGACGACATCACATCCATACTCCAATTCAAAGTTTTTCTTGTAGACTTTGCCTGGAAGCTTTCCCACCTTTCTGACCAGGACCAGTGGAACATGCAGTCGTTCAGCCAAAGGTGCTGCAAAGATGAATCCGCGAGCCTCAACTCCTGCTATGCTGTCAATTTTCCTGTTCTTACAGAGCTCTTCCATTCTATCAATGCAATGGGAAAAAGCTTCAGGTACAGCGAGAATACCGGTGATGTCATAGTAAAGAACGCCGGGCTTCGGGAAATCGGGGACTTTTCTAATTACACTGTCCAAATCATAATTTGTGTTCATAAGCCTCTCATTAAAGGTAACTTTTTTTAAATGCACTTACTCGGGCGCTAGCCGACTCAGAAAAATCAGAACGATAGCCATCATGCAAATAGCTATAGGCAAGAGCCGCTATCATAGCACCATTATCAGTACACAATTTCAAGGAAGGAAACGAAACTTCATAGCCGCTCTTTTCCAGAGCCGAAAGCTCGCTTCTCAGCAGGCTGTTTGCAGCCACACCACCACCGGCACTGATTCTTTTCAGTCCGGTATCCTCAAGGGCAAGCCTGACACGGCGCATAAGCATACCAATGGCAGTTCGCTGAAAAGAAGCAGCGATGTTCTCAGGACTCTTTTCACTCTCTCCATCCCAAAACTTATCAAGTTGGTTGATCACAGCGGTTTTCAAACCACTGTAGGAGATATCATAAGGATGACCTTCTTTGTTAAGTGCAGAGCCTGGAAATAAAAATGCTTGAGGATTACCATTTTTTGAAAGGCGATCAATCACCACTCCACCTGGATACCCCAAATCGTAGTGCTTCGCGACTTTGTCAAAAGCCTCTCCAATAGCATCATCGATTGTTGTACCCAAAACCTCAATCTGGTCATATCCATCGACACGACAGATAACGGTGTGTCCACCGGAAACCAACAACCCCAGATAGGGATATTCTAGAGGTTTTTCAACTTGAGAAGCAAAAAGATGAGCTCTTATATGGTCTATGGTAATAAAAGGGACATCCAACGTTGCTGCATACCCTTTAGCAAAATTCAAACCAACCAGCAATGAACCTAAAAGCCCTGGACGATTGGTGACTGCAACAGCATCTACATCTGCCGAGGTAAGCTCTGCCTTTTGCAAAGCAGACTGGACAACTTGTGCTATCCATTCGGTATGAAGTCGTGAAGCAAGCTCTGGAACCACCCCAGCATACGGTTTATGCAACTCTATTTGAGTTGCTACCACATTGCTTAAAATCTCCCTTCCATCCCGAACGACAGCCGCAGAACACTCATCGCAGGAGGTTTCAATACCCAGCACGTTCATACATCATCGTCCTCATCATCAAAATCATCGTCGTCATAATCATCGTATTCATCATCGATAAAATCTAACATTTCCATATCGAAGGAGAATTCATCTTCAGAAACCAGTTCAGCAATATCACTCAGTTGCAGGCCATATTCCAAGGCATCTGGAAACATATCAAGCAGGAACTGCGCAACATCTGGTTGCCAGCTCTTCCCTACCCGTGTCCTGACCTTACTTTTATCTTCATTCAGCAAAACTACAACCTCCTGGGCAACAGCATGACTGAACACTTTATTACTCTTCAATGTACTCCCTCTTCCGGGTATATAGCGTACCGACAAAGCTAGTGAAGGTCAAGGTAAGTTTGCTCTTGCCATAGATCACAAAATACTGTAAATTAGCTTTGTTCGCCAAAATAGCTCAGGGGTAGAGCAGCTCACTCGTAATGAGCAGGTCAAGGGTTCAATTCCCTTTTTTGGCTTTAGAACTTTAGCGATAATTTCTTTTATATAAAGTGGTTATCGCTTTTCTTTTGCACTTATTGTGCCTAATATTGTATTCAAGACCTATTTTCAACGATTTATGTAGTGCTTTTATACCCTTGAGCACAAAAACACCTTATGAATTTCAAAAAAATTGAACCAGAGTTTTACCTTTTAAACTCTAGCATGACTCAAGCATGAAGGAACTTTTGTTTTCCCATCGTCTGCTCATAAGTTGGCAGTGAATCTATTTCTTTCTTGATAACCAACTTCTCGGCTTCCAAGGCCACCTTTGTCTGCAAGTTGGCAAAATATTCGTCACTGGCTCCAAAGTAGTGAGCAAGACGCAAAGCGGTATCCATTGAGAGTTTTCTCCTGTTGGCCAGGATCTCTTGGATACGGCTTACCGGCACATCAATATCCTTTGCAAGCTTGTATGCACTGAGGCCAAGGGGAACCATGAATTCTTCCTTCAGGAACTCACCTACCGTCAAGGCTGGCATGTACTTATCCATTTCGTCCTCCTAATGGTAATCGACTATCTCGACTTCGGTTGCAATACATTCCATCTCATTCCAGACAAAACATATTCTCCATTGGTCATTGATCCTGATGCTGTGTTGACCCTTTCGGTTTCCCTTCAACTGTTCCAATCGGTTTCCCGGAGGAACATTCAGGTCGTTGGTCTTCATTGCAATATCAATCGACCATAGTTTACGCCTGGCGATAATCTGGACTTCCTTCGAAAACTTCTTGATGAATATCGATTGGAATATCCTTTCTGTATCCTTGTCGGCGAAACTCTTTATCATGCATATAATATACCTTAGATGCGTATATACGTCAACAAGGTATATGCTAAACTTTAATATCAAGTAGTAGAGAAATGATCTTCATAGATTCTGATCTTTGTCTTGACAGAAAACCAGGCACCACGTAAGACCACAATCAGAAGGTTTTTATTTGTGCACCAGTCATATGGTAGGTAAAACCTGTGCATCACATAGGATTCAAAGTAAAATAAGCAGAAACTTGAAGAGGATCAAGAAAATGAAATAGTATGTATTGGAAGGTACGTTTGCAAAAGATCTCCCTGAGAAAGCTGAACTACAAAAAATGATTGACGCACATCTAGAGTATTTGAAATTTGGATTTAGTAACGGATCAATTCTTGTATCTGGTCCTAAACCAGAAATAGGCGGCGGCATTATTGTTGTTAAATGTAATGATATTGAAAAGTTCTGCAAGAATGATCCACTGATTCATGCAGGTATCCAGGAGTATCGAATTACGGAGTTCAAACTACACAACTGCCAAGATTATCTTAAAGTTTGGTTTGATTAGTAAGAGGACGCAGCGGAAATCGCTAATAGGTTATAAATAACTGTGTTGCATCAAGAAGTAGGTAAGGATGAATGTACACCGACCAAGCTTGGTAATGTTATGGTCCAAGACCAACATCTGAATTAAGGCTAATAGTATTTTGTCACCATATTTTCATTGGAACCGATGTGACTTCTTTGTGCTCATTCCTTGAGATACCTGCTCTATTTCAAAAACACATAACACCTGTTTGGATATGTAAGATAGAGATTTTCTAACACCAGATAAAAATAATCTCCCTTTTTTTGGCTCAATGCGGTTTCTTCAGGAACCGTTTTTTTATATATAACCAATAGAAACAGGAACAACCCCGAGTTCATCACCCAGGGTTGTTCATTCAACAAATAATCAGTTATTTCTTTTTTGCAGCGATTGCAGCCTGAGCGGCAGCAAGACGAGCAATAGGAACTCTGAAGGGAGAACAAGAAACATAATTCAAGCCAATTGAGTGACAGAATGCAATGGTTTTAGGATCTCCACCATGTTCACCACAAATTCCAAGCTTGATATCAGGTCTGGTTTCCCTACCTAATTGAGCAGCAATCTTCACCATTTTACCCACACCTTCGATATCAATGGTAGCAAACGGATCATAATCATAGAACTGCTTGTCTGCATCATTGACATAAGGACCAAGGAAAGAAGCTGCATCGTCACGACTGAACCCACAGGTCATCTGCGTAAGGTCATTCGTACCGAAGCTGAAGAACTCAGCTTCACGAGCAATCTCATCAGCGGTGACAGCTGCACGAGGAACTTCAATCATGGTACCGATCTTATACTCAACATGTGCATCTTGTTCTGCAAAAATCTGTTCTATGACATCAAGAGCCTGTTTCTTACAGAATTCGAATTCCTTGTAGTTACCTACCAAGGGAACCATGATCTCCGGGAATACTGCAACACCCTGACGTTGAACGTTGATGGCAGCTTCAATAATTGCACGAACCTGCATTCTCAGAATCTCAGGGTAGATGATGGCCAAACGACAACCACGGAATCCCAACATAGGATTGAACTCATGTAATGCACTGGACTTCTGAGCCACTTCTTCAACAGTAAGGCCCATTTGCAAAGCCAGTTCATGACGACTTGTATGGTCGTTGGGAAGAAATTCATGCAAGGGAGGGTCAAGCAACCGTACTGTAGCAGGACGTCCCTGCAATGAAGTGAAAATTGCCTCAAAGTCACCCCTCTGCATCGGCAGAAGCTCATTAAGTGCTTTTTCCCGCTCTACAATGTTGTTGGCCAAAATCATCTTTCGAATGGACATGATTCTGTTTCCACCAAAGAACATATGCTCGGTTCGGCACAACCCGATACCTTCAGCTCCCAAAGCAACAGCCATCTGAGTATCGTTAGGTGTATCTGCATTGGTGTAGACGCCTAGCGTCTTCAAGTCATTCACATAGCCCATGAACGTCTTGTAGTTCTGAAACACAACAGATTCAGATTCTTTCATGTTGCCGTTGAGAACCTGAACGATTTCAGAAGAACGGACGGGAATCTTGCTGGCATAAATAGCTCCGGTAAACCCATCAATGGACATATAATCGCCTTCATTGAGGGTGGTTCCATTCACCTCAAGATACTTCTTGGGTTCATTGATATGAATCTCACCGGCACCAGAAACACAAGGGCAACCCATACCACGAGCTACGACAGCAGCATGGCTGGTCATACCACCACGACAGGTCACAACACCCTTGGAAACTGCCATACCGCCAATATCTTCAGGGCTGGTCTCAGAACGGACAAGAATTACATCTTTTCCCTGAGCGGCCATTTCTTCAGCCACGGCGGCAGAGAAATAAATCTGACCCGAGGCTCCACCGGGTGAAGCATTCAAACCACGGGTCACTTCTTCTAGGCTCTGGTCCCTGATAATCTTGATGTCAAGGATAGGAGCAAACAACTTTCCGAATTCATTAGCAGGAACACGACTGACAGCAGTTTCCTTGCTGATGAGTCCTTCTTCCACCATATCCACCTGGGTACGAAGCCAGCTGAATATAGTCCGCTTACCATTTCGAGTCTGCAGCATGTAGAGTTTGCCTTCCTGAATGGTAAATTCGATATCCTGCATATCATGGTAGTGGGTTTCAAGTATGGAACGAATGTCTATCAACTGCTGATACACATCAGGATTGACAGCTTTAAGCGTATCGATGGTCTTAGGAGTACGGATACCTGCAACGACGTCCTCACCCTGTGCATTCATCAGGTACTCACCATAGAACTGGTTTTCTCCAGAAGAAGGGTCTCGGGTAAATGCTACACCGGTTCCACTGGAATCACCCATGTTGCCAAACACCATGCTCTGGATGTTGACAGCAGTCCCCAACAATCCTCTGATGTCATTCATTTGTCGATATTTTATTGCACGTTCATTATTCCAAGAACGGAAAACTGCATTGATCGACTTGAAAAGCTGATCAATGGGATCGGTTGGAAATTCCTCACCGGTAAACCGCTTGTATAGACGATTGTAACGTGCAATCACTTCCTGCAAATCGTTGCTGTCGAGCTCAGTATCCAATACCTTACTCTTTGAATCCTTGACGTCCTGCAAGGCACGCTCGAATTCGTGGTGAGGAACACCCATGACAACATCACCAAACATTTGCATGAAGCGGCGATAACTGTCCCAAGCAAAACGTTCATTGTTGGTTTTCGCGATAAGCGCCTTCACTGAAGTTGGATTCAAACCTAAATTGAGTATGGTATCCATCATGCCAGGCATTGATTGAGCAGCACCACTTCGTACCGAAACAAGCAAAGGATTTTCAGAATCCCCCAGCTTCGCACCCATCAGTTTTTCAAGTCTAGCAAGATTTTCAAGCACTTCATCCCGCATACCTTCTGGGTAGGATCCGCTGTTTGCACTGTAAAAAGCACACGCCTCTGTGCTTATGGTAAACCCCGGAGGCACAGGTAGTCCGATGCTGGTCATCTCGGCAAGGTTTGCACCCTTTCCACCAAGTAGATCCTTCATCTGAGCAGTACCATCTGCCTTACCGGAGCCGAAAAAGTAGACATAGTTTGATTTCTTTGCTGCCATTTTTGACTCCTAATTCATTTCTCTTTTATTAACGTTGAAATCGTATCTTTAAGCGTACTTGCTGTCAATGAAAACTGAGCAATTTTTTATACAAATGCTTATTAGATAAATATTTGTTTATTATTTTTTTGGAACATTATTTCATTTTTTCTTATTCATCGTTTTTCTTCACCAAAGAAAATATCAGAGACTATCGTATCAATAAGTTTTTTTCTGCAATACTCAATTTTATGGTGAATTGCCTT
>JAQVVB010000031.1 GCA_028699215.1 Sphaerochaeta sp.
TCTCTGAAGAAAGCAATTCAAGCTCAATTAGACAACCTGCTGGTAGAAAAGCTGGAAAAAGCTTTTGAAGGCAAGGACTTGATTTCTCTCATCACCAGTGTTGTCGGAAACATTTCAGACAGTGCAAATTTTGAGGTTCAAGTCAATGAGAAAGATTTCAAGAAACTTGCAGATACTTTGCAAAGTGATCTCTCACAGAAAATCAAGAAGGGTCTTGAAATCAAGGCTGTCCCCCAGGTAAGCAATGGATTCCGTATTGCTGACAAAGATGGATCAGGTTTCTATGACTTCAGTGCAGAGGAGACGGCCGCTCTGATGGCTCCTTTCCTCTCCCCCGCCATTGCAGAAATCGTCTTCGCAAAAGCGAAGTAAGGAGAGGCGTGTGGCTTCCTATTATTATCTGGTAGCAACGTTGCCTATGCTGCGCTATGATGGCGCCCTTCCTTTTGATACGGATTCATTTCTTGATATTTGTAAGAACAAGGTAAGCAACGCTGATTATCAAACCCTTTCTGATGCACTTATGGGAAAATCTTCCAGTCATCTTTTTTTGAAGAAGTGGCAGAAGTTTTCTTTGATGGTGCAAAATGAACTGAATGAACAGCGGAGCAGGAAACTTGGCATCTCTTCAACGAAGTATCGAAATGAGGGAGAGAAAGAGTATCGGATAAGTGAAGCTGTTCGTCATGCTTTGAGCAATGAGAATGTACTTGACGCTGAGATTTCCTTATTGGTGCTCAAATGGAAATTCCTTGATGAATTATCAGCATTGCATGTCTTTGATCTTGAAGGCCTGCTCAGTTATGCCATCAAGTTACAGTTGTTGCAGCGAAAGAGCCTCTTTACATGTGAGGGGGGCAACGCCGAGTTCAAGCGTCTGTTCTCCAATATACAGTCTGAAATAGAGAAAATTTAGTGGAGTTGGATATGGCAAATACAAGTGGGCGTGTTATTGGCGTCAACGGCAACATGGTTTCTGTTCAGTTTGATAGCGCCATCTCAAAAAATGAAGTGGGTTACATCCGAGTCGGAGATGTCCGTCTGAAAGGCGAGGTCATTCGAATCAACAAGGATGTGGCTTCCTTACAGGTCTTTGAAATGACCAACGGTGTGAGTGTCGGCGACCTCGTTGAATTTACTCATGAGATGCTCAGTGTAGAGTTGGGACCTGGACTTCTTCAGCAGATTTATGATGGTTTGCAGAATCCTCTTCCAGAGTTGGCCAGTCAGTGCGGATTCTTCCTTCAAAGGGGAGTGTATCTCGACCCAATCCCCAATCAGGACTGGGAGTTTACTCCTGTGGTCAAGGTAGGGGATGTCGTTCGTCCTGCTGATACCCTTGGAACCGTCCCTGAAGGTCTGTTCACTCACCAAATCATGGTTCCTTTTACTCTCGCAGAGACTGACTGGAAAGTAGTGTCCATCAATGCACAGGGGACATACAACGTACGCGATACGATCGCTGTTCTAGAGGACTTAAAAGGCAACAAGAGAGAGTTGACCATGGTTTTCACTTGGCCGGTAAAGAAAGCCATCTCTTGTTATGAAGAGAGACTGAGACCAGATGAAACCCTTGTCACAAAAATCAGGATCATCGATACCTTTTTACCTGTAGCAAAAGGTGGTACATACTGTACTCCTGGTCCTTTCGGAGCAGGAAAGACCGTTTTGCAGCATATGACCAGTCGTAATGCTGATGTGGATATCGTTATCATTGCTGCATGTGGAGAACGTGCAGGTGAGGTCGTTGAGGTCTTGAAGGAATTCCCTGAATTGACCGACCCCAAGACCGGTAGGTCCTTGATGGAAAGAACGATCATCATTTGTAATACTTCGTCCATGCCGGTCGCTTCTCGCGAAGCTTCCGTATACACAGCCGTGACGATGGCTGAATACTATCGTCAGATGGGTTTGAACGTCCTTCTGCTTGCTGATTCGACCAGTCGTTGGGCTCAGGCAATGCGCGAAATGAGTGGACGTCTTGAAGAGATCCCTGGTGAAGAAGCTTTCCCCGCTTACCTTGAGAGCAGGATTGCAGAGTTCTATGAAAGAGCAGGCAAGGTCAGACTTAAGGATGGAAGAATCGGATCTGTCACCATTGGTGGAACGGTCAGTCCCGCAGGTGGTAACTTTGAAGAACCTGTTACTCAGGCTACCTTGAAGGTAGTAGGTGCTTTCCATGGATTGAGTCGTGAACGAAGTGATGCCAGAAAGTATCCAGCGATCGACCCTCTTGGGTCTTGGTCTAAATATACGGGAGTAATCCCAGGAAAGAAGGTTGAATTCGCCCGTTCCATTCTATTCAGGGGCAGCGAAATCAACCAGATGATGAAGGTTGTTGGTGAAGAGGGTACTTCGGTCAATGACTACATCACCTATCAGAAAGGTGAATTGGTTGATGCCTGTTATCTGCAGCAGAACTCCTTTGATCCCATCGACTCTTCCGTAAGTATTGAAAGACAGCGATACACCTTCACCCTTTTGTTCAAGATTCTTTCAGGAATCTATGATCTTGAGGATAAAAAGCAGGTACGCTCATTCTTCAATACCGTACGGCAGAAATTCCTCGACTGGAACAATATTGAGTATAAGAGTGAGCGATTCTTCCAAATCGAAACCGAATTGGAAAACCTGTACAAGGGCAAGATGACCTCCTTTGATCCTGATGCTGAGAAGTTGATGTAAGGGGTAAGTGATGCAAAAAGTATATTCAAAAATTGAGTCCATTGTAGGAAACGTCATAACGGTTCGAGCGAATGGGGTAAGCAACAGCGACCTAGCCATCGTTACCTCGCCCAACTCCCAAAGTTATGCAAACGTCATCAAACTTGATGGAGACTTGGTTTCATTGCAGGTATTTTCTGGAGCTCAGGGTATTTCCACGGGTGATCAGGTACGATTCCTGGGAGTGCCGATGCGTGTCTCATACTCAGAAAACCTTCTTGGTCGTGTGTTTGACGGTACAGGTACACCTCGAGATAAGGGACCCGCACTGAGTGAGAATATGATCGATATCGGTGGTCCTGCAGTTAACCCGGCCAAGAGAATCATTCCGAGGAATATGATCAGAACCGGTATTCCTATGATTGATGTTTTCAACACGTTGGTGGAAAGTCAGAAATTACCGATTTTCTCTGTCAGTGGTGAACCCTATAACGAGCTGTTGGCCCGAATTGCCATGCAGGCTGAGGTTGATCTGATTGTGCTTGGTGGTATGGGTCTCAAGTATGACGACTATCTGTTTTTCAAAGACACCTTGGAGAACAGTGGAGCCATGAGCAGAACCATCATGTTTGTTCATACTGCCAGTGATCCGACGGTAGAATGTATGTTGGTGCCGGATTTGGCCTTGGCAGTGGCGGAACGTTTTGCCTTGGACGGTAAGAAAGTGCTTGTCCTGCTTACGGACATGACCAACTTTGCTGACTCGATGAAAGAAATGGCCATCACCATGGATCAGGTACCTTCCAATCGTGGGTATCCGGGAGACTTGTATAGTTCACTTGCTTCCCGCTATGAGAAGGCTGTTGACTTTGAAGGTGCTGGTTCATTGACCATTCTTGCAGTCACTACGATGCCTGGTGATGATGTCACCCACCCGGTTCCTGATAACACAGGGTATATCACTGAAGGGCAGTACTACCTCAAAGGCGGTCGTATCGAACCATTCGGATCCCTTTCTCGATTGAAGCAACAGGTCAACAAGGACACCCGTGATGACCATCGCGCCTTGATGGACGGTATGATCAAGCTGTACGCTTCCTATCGAGAGTCATTGGAAAAGAAATCCATGGGTTTCATGATGACTGAATGGGACGATAAATTGCTGAAATATGGGCGTTTATTTGAGAGCAAGTTGATGGACCTTTCTGTCAATATTGCACTTGAACAGGCCTTGGACCTTGGTTGGGAAATTCTCAGCGAATGTTTCGAACCGAACGAGACTGGATTGAAGAGCGATCTGATTCTCAGTCGTTGGCCGAAGAAATCGGCTGACTAAGGGGGGACGATGGCCGTCAAACTGACGAAGAACGAACAGAAGCTGCAGAAAGATCATCTTAAGCAGTATCAACGATATTTACCGACCTTGCTGTTGAAAAAACAACAGTTGCAAATGGTTATCCGGCAAATTGAAGTTGAGGTTGCTTCGTTGCGAAGAAAACAGAAACAAATTGTAGAGGATATGCAGAATTGGATAGCCGTCTATAATGAAAATTCGGTTTTCAGTGCTGACTATAACCTTCAAAACCTGATCAAGGTGGATAGGGTGGTCAAGGCTCGGGGAAATATCGCCGGGGTTACCATTCCTGTATTCAAGGAGCTCACATTCGTTCCTATTGAATATGATCTCAATGATTATCCTTTGTGGGTTGATAGGGCATTGGAGAGTCTTCGAGACTGTGCACGGTATGATGCTTTGATTTCAACTCTGGAACAACAGATCAGATTGCTTGGAAAAGAGCTCAGAACCACCAGTCAACGGGTGAATCTTTTTGAGAAAGTTAAAATTCCTGAATCGAAGGAGAATATCCGACGTATTGGGATCTACCTAGGAGATCAGCAGACTGCTGCTGTTGTTCGTGGTAAAATTGCTAAGAAGAAATTGGTTAAGGAGGTCTGAGATGATTGTATCGATGAAAAAAGTTTCCGTCATTGTTCAGGCCCATAACAAGCATTCGATGTTGAGAGATTTACGCAAGGCCGGTGTTTTACATGTTTTCACAGAGAACACTCGTACTGAAAAAGGCGAAGAACTGAAGAAAAGGTATGATTCGTTGTTTCAGGTGCGAAGTGTCATCTTGGATAAACAGGATAAAAAACATCCAATGGTGCAAGAATCTGTCTCTGAAGAAGTGTTTGTTGAACTGCATGATCGATATAAAGATCTTTTGGATACAAAGAAATCTTTGGAAGAAGAGATTGCTAAAAACAATACATTGATTGAAGCTGTGCAACCATGGGGAGATTTTAATCCTCAGGAAATTGCATCACTTCGTGAAGAAGGTATCAGACTCTCCTTCTATACGCTTTCAAAAAAGGATCTATCGTTACTTGATGCAGATGTATCCTACATCCCTCTTGATCCTATCGGTCCGTTGCAAGCCATTGCCGTCATTGGCTCTGAATTGGATAGTTCCATTCCTGCCACAAGGTTTTTCTTGCCGGAACAAGGTTTGTCAACGTTGTTGGACCAACAGAATGCAGATACTAAGCGTCTTGCAGAAATTCATGCTTCGTTTATCGATGCCGGTAAATATCTGGATGCCTATGCCTATCAGATGAAGCGAATGGAACAAGAAATCCGTTTCGATCAGATAGCAAATGCGACTGATGGTGGAGAGGATTTATGTTGGGTCACTGGCTATCTTCCTTCCACTGAAGAATCAGGTTTTTCTAAGCTTGCTTCACAACATGGATGGGGCTTTATCATGGATGATCCGACAGAAGAGGATGATCCTCCTACGCTCATCAAATACCCAAAGGGTGTGGGCATTGTTAAACCGATTTTCGATATTCTGGGCACCGTACCAGGGTATAGGGAAAATGACATCAGTCTTTGGTTTTTGTTGTTCTTCACTCTTTTCTTTGCGATGATCATTGGCGATGCTGGTTATGGCTTGGTATTCTTGCTTGCAGCCGCTGGCCTTCATGCAAAAGCGAAAAAAGCGAATACTGCAGTATTGTTGGTGTACGTTTTGAGTATTGCGACGATTGTCTGGGGTTCGCTGACCGGCACTTGGTTCGGTTCAAAAATGGTTCTTGAAACTCTGCCTTTCCTTCAGAAGTTGGTGATACCCTCTATTTCCAACTATCCTGAACTTTTTGGACTGTCAGCGGTTTCAGCACAGAACCAGGTCATGAAATTCTGCTTCATCATTGGAACGGTACAGCTATCCTTGGCTTGTGTTCTGAATATCGTACATAAAGTACCGAAAAAGGACTTGAGTCTTTTCGCTGATATCGGCTGGATGATTGATGTTCTGGCCCTCTATTTTGTTGTCCTGCAACTGGTGGTAGGGAGACCAACCAATCTTGGAGTGGTATTTGGTGCTGTAGGAACCGGGTTTGTGTTGGTATGCGTCTTTGGAGCTCAAGGGCCTGGCATTCCTTTTGGAAAAGGTCTCGCTTCTGGTCTCGGAGGGTTTTTCACCACATTCCTCAATACCATCAGCTGTTTTTCAAACATCATGAGCTATATCAGATTGTTTGCGGTCGGTATGGCATCTGTTGCCATAGCCCAAAGCTTTAATAGTATGGCTGGCGGAATGATGGATGGATTTGCAATGGTAGCCGGTATTCTGGTTTTGATTGTTGGACATTCACTGAATCTGGTTATGGGTATACTTTCTGTCGTTGTCCATGGTGTTCGTCTGAATCTCTTGGAATTTTCCGGCCAGCTCGGAATGGAGTGGACTGGAATTTCATATGAACCGTTTTCACAAACGGTTAAAGAAAACTGAATCGTTGTTTGGAAACAACTAAGGAGAAAAAAATGGCTAATTTGGAATTTATCGGAATGGCTTGTGCCTTGTCTCTTTCAGCACTTGGATCCGGTCTTGGCGCCGGTGCCGCTGCACAGGCTGCAGTTGGCGGTTGGAAGAAGTGTTATGCTAACGGCAAACCCGCTCCGTTCATCATGGTTGCTTTTGCTGGTGCTCCTCTTACACAGACCATCTACGGCTTTTTGCTGATGAACTTCATCTCTGCAGCAATCGCTGCTGGTGCTTCGTCTTCTTTGGCTCTTGGCGTTGGAATCTTCGGTGGTCTTGCCATCGGTCTATCAGCCTGGATGCAGGGAAAGACCTCAGCTTGTGCTTGTGATGCTCTCGCAGAGACAGGGAAGGGTACTGCAAACTACTTTATCGTAATCGGTATCGTAGAAACCGTAGCTCTCTTTACCTTGGTCTTCAGCTTGCTTGCCCTTCAGTAAGAAAGCTACCGAACAACGGTTTTCAATACAAAAAGCACTTCCTTCGGGGAGTGCTTTTATATTGAAAATCCTTCTTGTGTAAAATTATCGATATTTACGTTCCAACTCCAATAGCTTCTGCTTGAAGGAAAGCCCTCCTGCATACCCTACCAAAGAACCGTCTTTTCCTATCACACGATGACATGGAATGATGATTCCTATCTTGTTTCTATTGTTTGCAAGACCTACGGCCCGAAATGCTTTTGGATTGTCGACCAGGTATGCAATATCTGCATAGCTACGTGTTTCTCCATAAGGAATCTGTTGCAACTGATACCATACTTTTTGTTGGAACTCTGATCCGATAGGTTTAAGAGGTAAGGTAAACTCCTTCCTCATCCCTAAGAAGTACTCGTCGATCTCTTTTCTTGCCTGTTTCAGAAGAAGGATATCCAAACGATTCTCTTCTGTCAGGGTGCCAAACGAAAGACTGGTAAGCGCTTCATTATCACAAGTAATGACAATTGGACCCAAGGGAGAAAGATATTCGCACGAATAGGTGTCACTTCGCAGCTTTGGATGCTTCATGGTAGTAATCCTCCTTAAAAGATACTCTCATCATAGAATGATATGAGGTGATTTGAAAAGGTTGCATTCAACGTACTGTTCAAGTACAAGAATCTTGTTTTAATGATAGAAAATGGTACAAAGAATTTGGAAGTATATGTACGCTATAATTTATCTAGATAAATCATCAAGTCGATAATATAGCAAATAATATCCGCGTTAACGATAAACATTTCTTGACAATGAGGAATATCGATTTATACTGACAATACAAAAGGAACAATATAATTGTTTTTAGAAGAGTTTGTTTTACGCAAAAGGACAAGAATTCTGTTCTTAAAAAGGAGATTGCTATGAAAAGAATTTTGCTGCTCATGGTATTGGCCATCAGTATGGTCAGTATGGTCTTTGGCGCAGGTAGTGCTGAATCAGCAAAACCTGAGGCTACCAAAGCTACTGAGGTAAGTCTTTGGACATTCCAAGACATCCATCTTCCATTCTATGAAAAGATGGCAGAGAAGTGGAATGAACAGAACCCAAATCGCCAGATCAAGCTGGTAGGTGAAGTCCTTCCGTATGAGGATATGCACACTAAGTTGCTCGTATCCCTGCAGGCAGGTACAGGCGCTCCTGATATCGTAGATATCGAGATTGCCAAATATCCGAACTTCTTGAAAGGTGACATTCAGTTGGCTCCTCTCAATGACTTGATTGATCCAGTACGTGACAATTTCATCACTGCTCGTCTAGATATCTACAGCAAGGATGGAAAGAACTACGGTTTACCGTTCCACGTAGGTGCTGAAGTCATCTATTACAACATGGATATCTTGAATGCCGCTGGCGTTGATCCCTATAAGATCAAGACTTGGGATGACTACATGGCTGCTGGAAAGATTGTAAAGGCAAAAACCGGCAAACCGATGACTACCCTTGAAGTCACGGAACACTGGTCATTCTGGCCTTTGATTGCTCAACAAGGTTCTGATTTGCTCGATAAGGACGGCAACGTCATCCTTGACAATGATATCAACGTAAAGACCCTGCAATTCTTGAAAGACATGATGAATAGTGGTGTTGCAATTGCTGCTCCTGGTGGTTTTCATCACGCAGAAGAATACTATGGTTTCATGAATGACGGTGGAGCTGCTTCAATTTGGATGCCAATGTGGTATATGAACAGATTCACTGACTACATGCCCGATCTTGATGGAAAGATTCTCATTCTTCCTATGCCGAGATTTACAGAAAATGGTGCTCGTTCCGCTGGAATGGGTGGCACAGGAACTTCTGTTACCTTGCAGGCTAGGGATCTGCAGCTCTCCAAAGATTTCCTCATGTTCGCAAAGGGTTCTGAGGAAGGTAACATCCTTTTGTGGGAAGATCTTGGATTCGATCCTCCACGTTGGGATGTATGGGACGATCCTGCAATGAATGCACCTAACAAATTCACAAAATTCTTCATCAATGACGATATTTTCGGCATGTTGCTGGAAATCAAAGATGAGATCATGGGTGTAAACATCAAGGAAAAACTTCCTGCAGTAATCGACAGATTGAAATCTTCTGTCATGATTCAGTCTCTGCAACAGCAGAACAAGACTCCTTATCAGGCTTTGAAAGAAGCATCTGATTTATCTCGCTAATTTTTCCAATGAGGGTACGCCGGTAAAGGTATTATCGGCGTATCCATCTTGTTGAGGAGGAATGATGAGTGCCAAGCGTATACATACATCGATGCAGATTGCTCCTTATGTATTTATCCTGCCTTTTATAGCTTCTTTTCTTATTTTTTATCTGTATCCCATCATCAGTACTTTTATCATGGGATTCCAACAGGTGTATCCTGGACAGGTCGAGTTCATCGGTTTGCAGAATTATCAAAAACTGAAC
This sequence comes from Sphaerochaeta sp., assembly GCA_028699215.1. Lineage (GTDB taxonomy): Bacteria > Spirochaetota > Spirochaetia > Sphaerochaetales > Sphaerochaetaceae > Sphaerochaeta. The sequence goes on from JAQVVB010000031.1 coordinate 9,371, forward strand.
AATCCAGAGTTCAAGGTAGCGCTGTTCAACAGCTTCCGCTATACGGTCTATACCATAGCGTTACTCATTCCCATCCCTTTGTTTTTATCGGTATTGCTCAATTCAGGAAACAGGAACATGAATACCGTGTATCGATCGATACTCTATATTCCGAGTCTTGTATCCATCGTTGTTGCAGGAACCATCATGCGTTTGCTGTTTGCTTCAAGCACCAAAAGCATTGTCAATACATTGGTTGTTTTTTTTGGTGGTGAAGCCCGTCAATGGCTTCTCGCAGGCCCCTCCCAAGCAATGATACTCCTTCTCGTCTTGGCCTTATGGCGATGGGTAGGCGTAAATATCATTTATTTTCTCTCTGGCTTACAATCCATACCAGAAGAACTTTATGAAGCGGCAGACATTGATGGTGCTTCCTCGTTCCAGAAATTGAAACGTATCACCATTCCTCTCTTAAAGCCGACAACCATATTCGTCACGACAATCAGCATTTTCGGAGGCTTTGCAATGTTTGAAGAAAGTTTCATCCTCTGGGCAGGAAAGCCTTCACCAAACAACGTAGGGCTCACCATGGTCGGGCATTTATACAACAAAGGTTTTCAAGAGGGCGAAATGGGTATGGCATCCGCAATCGGCATCATTCTCTTGATAATCGTTTTTTCCTTAAGTCTTACATTCTTGAAAATGTTCGGCTTCTTTGAAAACGAAGGGAGGCGATGATGGCAAGAATCTATATGGGCAAACGAAAAATGCTTGGCAAGCACGTTTTGCTGATTGTTCTCTGCTGTATATATCTCATACCTCTCTATTCATTGACTCTTGCAGCCTTCAGGCCGGGTAGAGATTTGTTGAGATATGGGATTACCCTCAAGACATTGATTCCTACTGATTTACATCTTGAAACCTTCAGAGGGTTGTTTACCATCCGAGACGGAATCTATTTTACTTGGTTTGGAAACAGTGTTGTCCTTATGTTGATTCAGACTGTTTTGGCGTTGTTTTTTAGTTCGTTCGTAGCATATGGACTCTCAGTATACCAATTCAAAGGAAGGAAGATCGTCACTACCTTGGTAATTTTCCTCATGTTGGTACCTATACAGATATTGATCCTGCCCTTGTACAAGTTGATGATAACCATCAATTTGATTGATACCTTTTTTGGGGTGTTCCTCCCCATGATAGTTTCTCCTTTTGCTATCTTTTTCTTCAAGCAATATATTGATGGCATTCCTCGGGATCTCATTGATGCCGGCCGCATAGATGGTTTATCAGAATACGGAATCTATTTTCGCATTGTCATGCCTATCATGCCTCCTGCTTTTTCAGCCATGGCTATTTTCATGTCCATGCAGAGTTGGAACAACTTCCTATGGCCATTGATCGTGTTGAGAAGTGGAACTAAATTCACGCTTCCTATAGGTTTGAACACGCTTCTTACACCATATGCAAGCGGTTACGATCTGCTCATAATCGGTGCATTGGCTGCAACACTTCCCATCATCATCGTATTCATATTCTTTCAACGATATTTTATTTCTGGTTTGACATCCGGCGGTGTCAAAGGTTGATGCTGATCAAACTTAGAGGAGTACATAACTGTGAAATGTACAGTAAGTGCAAGTAAATCTTTTGTACGGGGAACTGTCGATAAACGATTGTTCAGTTCATTTGTAGAACAGCTCGGTCGTGCCGTATATGGTGGAGTCTATGAAAAAGATCATCCTTTAGCAGATGAACAAGGCTTTCGTACCGATGTAATGGATCTGGTTCGTGAATTGGACGTCCCCATGGTTCGTTTTCCTGGGGGTAACTATGTCTCAAATCATAATTGGGAAGATTCTGTAGGTCCAAAAGAAAAACGTCCGATGCGACTTGATCTTGCATGGAAGGCTCTCGATCCCAATCAGTTCGGTATAAAGGAATTCATTGAATGGTCGAAGAAAGTGGGTACTGAACCCATGATGGCCATCAATTTGGGGACACGAGGGATCAGTGAGGCAAAAGATCTTGTTGAGTACTGTAATCATCCAAAAGGTTCCACCTTAAGTGATTTACGTATTGAACACGGATCAGAAGAACCCTATGACATCAAGATGTGGTGTTTAGGAAATGAGATGGACGGTCCTTGGCAAGTAGGGCATAAGACGGCTACTGAATATGGGCGTCTTGCATCAGAAGTAGGCAAAGCCCTCAAATTGTTCGATCCTTCTTTGGAATTGGTAGCCTGCGGCAGTTCGAATGCTGACATGCCGACCTTTCCACAATGGGAAGAAACGGTATTGGACCACACCTATGAAGTTGTTGATTATCTGTCCATGCATATGTATTTCAGAAACGATGAAGATGATATCGCAACGTTTTTGGCTTCCTCTTTGAGTATGGATTCTTTCATTGAAAACGTAGTCCATGTCTGTGATTATGTCAAAGCAAAGAAACGTTCAAAGAAGACGATTTATCTTTCTTTTGATGAATGGAATGTTTGGTTTCATTCAAACGAGCAAGACAAAAAACAGAAAGAGTGGATTGTTGGTCCTAAGCTTTTGGAAGATGTGTATACATTTGAGGATGCACTGGTGGTCGGTTGTCTTCTCAACAGCCTTCTGAGGCATTGTGATCGAGTTAAGATTGCATGTCTTGCTCAGCTGGTTAATACAATAGCCCCCATCATGACAGAGACAGGAGGGCCGGCTTGGAAACAAACCATTTATTGGCCTTTTTATTATGCTTCTAAATATGGTAGGGGAGAAGTACTTGATGTCGTATGCAATGTTCCCACCTATGAGAACAAGCGGTATGGTACAGTCCCGTATGCAGATACCGTGTTGGTCTATCATCCTGAAATTGGTGAGCTTGATTTTTTTGTAGTGAATAGAAACCTCGAAGAAGACCTTTTCTTGGATCTGGATTTCTCCGGGTTTTCAAAAACTCCGACACTTTTAGAGCAAATCAGTCTCAAGCATGAAAATCGTAAAGCTGTAAATGATAAAGACCATCCGAATGAAGTTCATCCCATTGTTACAGAAGGGAAAAAGCTTTTTGCTTCAACCTTGCAAGTATCAAAAATGACGTGGAATTTATTCAGGTTTTCGGTAGTTGATTAGTTTGCAGCCTGTAAATGTTTGTTATTGACGTCGTTTGTGATAGGATACGGGCAATGAGCAAACGTGAGAGGGTATTAGGATGCTGAAAGAGATTTATCTTGATTATTCAGATAAGGAGAAAATGCTGGTTATAGCGAAAGCGATTGCCAATGAGGCTAGAATAAACATTCTTGAACTGTTGAATGAACGAAGCCTTAGTGTGAACGAGATAGCAGAACAGTTGAAGCTCCCAACCTCAACAGCTGCCCTGAATGTAAGGATTCTTGAAAATGCAGGTCTCTTGTTTACTGAAGCCCAACCTGGAATCAGAGGTTCAATGAAAGTAAGCAGCAGGGTGGGGGATCGGGTCATTTTCAAATTATTGTTGGAAGACATACAGGAGAACAAGGACAATTCAATTGTTCTGAATATGCCGATAGGAAATTTTGTCAATTGTGATATCCATCCAACGTGCGGGCTGGTCAGCGAGAAAAGTGCCATTGGTATTTTCGATCAGCCTTGCAGTTTTTATTATCCTGACAGAACCAATGCACAACTGCTCTGGTTCTACAAAGGATTTGTAGAGTATCGTTTTCCCAATACTGTCGTGACAGTGGGGACTCCAAAGCAGTTTGAGCTCTCCTTCGAAGCTTGTTCAGAAGCACCGTTCTTTAGAAATGATTGGCCAAGTGACATTACTGTTTGGGTGAATGATGTAGAAGTGGGTACTTGGACCAGCCCTGGTGATTTAGGTGGACGCAGGGGAAAATATAATCCTTCTTGGTGGCCCGAATCATTGAATCAGTTTGGGGTGTTGAAAAACTGGAAAATCAATTCATATGGTACGTTTCTTGACAATGAACGGATATCAGATCTCACAATTGACGGATTGAAGATGAATGAAGATTGTTTCATCAGTGTAAAAATTGGAATCAAGGACAATGCACGTTTTGTAGGTGGAGTGAGTCTTTTTGGCGAACATTTCGGTGACTATCCCCAAAATATCGTCCTTAAAATAGATTACGAGATGCATTGAAACAACAAGGGCAAAACCTTTTGCCCTTGTTGTAAACACCCTTTGTTCATCAGTTGTCAGTTATAAATGCTCACACGATTCTCAATAGGTATGAACTCTTTTTCGCCTGCAGGGGTTTCGATGGATCCGAAAGGCATTTGTGCGATCAAAGACCAATCCTTTGAGAGGTTCCAGGTTTTCTTGACCTCATCTTCAATCAAATTACCATAATGCTGCAGAGAGGCTCCAACACCAATATTGGCCAAAGCTGTCCAAACAGCATATTGGCTTATTCCTGTACCATGATGACTCCACAAGGTAAAATTATCAGCATAGGTTGGCATCATCTCCTGTAATCCACGAATAACCGACATATCTTCAAATATCAAGACGGTACCGGCACCAGAAGCAAAACTGTTGATCTTTTTTTCAGTTTCAGAGAATTGATCTTCAGGAACCAGACTTTTCAAGGTTGTTGCGATGATATCCCAGACTTTTTTACTTTCATTTCCATACAGTATGATTGCTCTGGCTGATTGTGAATTGAAAGCAGAAGGGGCATACATAAGTGCATCTTTGATTGTTTGGTTGACTTCATCCTTGCTTACAGGAAGGGTGGATCCCAAGTGATAAATTGATCTTCTCTTTTTCATGCTATCGATAAATATGTTTGACATACATTAATTCTCCTTGGACACAATATAATTGAAAACAATATTAAAGTAAAGGCCTTGGGACAGCTTGTACGTCTTCTATAAAATCGTATACTTATGACAGCGAGGTACTAGATGATTTACGACATGGTTTCAGCGCTTGATCAATATGCTCCTTTGATTGAGCATCTCTCAATAGTCAAGCAAGTACTTGAAAACGAGAATCTATTGGCTAAAGAGAGTGGTATGTATACCACTTCCCATCCTCAGGTGCGATACATGTTACTTTCCTATGAAAATTCCGGTATACCGAGAAGCTATGAGGTGTATGCGGAAACCACCTCCATCCATGTAATCCTTAAGGGAAAAGAGCTGATGGCGTTCTCTTGGAGAGAACATGCAACAGCGCTTGCGATGGATGATCGAGGCATGGCCCAGCTGGATGCAGATCCAATAGGGGTTGTTTATGCCAAAGAAGGCCATATGGCTATTTTCCTTCCCGGTGAACCTCATACGTATGCGATGAAAGCTGAAGATTCAACGTCGAACGTTAAAAAAGTTGTCTTTCTTGTGGCAGACAGATAAAAGTACTACACAATTGTTTACCAAACACTTAACAAACCAATGAAAAAGCAGTACAGTACAGTAACTGTTTTGGAGGGACCTTCATGTTCGAGAACCATATATCTACCATCGGAAAGCATATCATTGGAAAAGGATATCCTATTCTTGTCCAAACAATGTATGATAATGCCATCCCTCACGATCAGGAAGAACTTGATGAGTTGTTGAGAAGAATTGGTACATTGAATGCCATGGGATGCGATGTTATCCGTTTTTCCTATCCTAGTGATGATGATCATGAAAGTTTTTCATACTTATGCAAGCATAGTCCAATCCCCTTGGTAGCTGATATTCACTTTGACTATAAACTGGCCCTTGATGCCATTGAATG
>JAQVVB010000289.1 GCA_028699215.1 Sphaerochaeta sp.
GCCAACACGTAGTGGTGGGGCTTTCCGGTGGGCTTGATTCAACATTGGCTCTGTTGGTCGCCGTTCGCGCGTTTTCTCTACTTGGTCTCAATCTTCAAGGCATCATTGCAGTCACCATGCCTTGTTTCGGCACTACCAAAAGAACCAAGAGCAATGCCACCCTGCTTGCAAAGGCTCTGGGTGTTACCTTTTTGACCATTCCCATCACCAAAGCGGTCTTGCAACACTTCAAGGATATCGGTCATGATGCCGAACTCTTGGATATCACCTATGAAAACAGCCAAGCCAGGGAACGTACCCAGGTTCTCATGGATCTTGCCAACAAGCATTCGGCTCTGGTCATCGGTACAGGTGATCTTTCTGAACTTGCTTTGGGATGGGCTACCTATAATGGGGACCACATGTCGATGTATGGGGTGAATGCATCAGTTCCCAAGTCATTGGTACGCCATTTGGTGAAATATGTTGCTCTGCATAGTGATGATCGTCAGAAGAAAATCTTATTGGACATCGTTTCCACCCCTGTAAGTCCGGAATTGCTTCCTGCCTCTCCTGATGGAAAAATTTCACAGGTGACTGAGGATATCGTGGGTCCCTACGATTTGCATGATTTCTTCCTCTATCAGATTGTCCGCTGGTCTTTTTCTCCTGCCAAGGTTTTGCGTCTTGCTTTGCTTGCATTTGATGGCGTTTATGACAGGGAATGTATTTTGAAGTGGCTCAAGACTTTCTATTGGAGGTTTTTCAGTCAGCAGTTCAAGCGTTCTTGCTTGCCAGATGGCCCGAAGGTAGGCTCGGTTTCCCTCTCTCCTCGAGGAGATTGGAGGATGCCCAGCGATGCCTGTGTGACCCTTTGGAAGGATGAGCTGGAAAATCTTGAGTAACATCATAGCAAAATCCTTATAGAATTCTGAAAACTTTTTATTGTTTTTTTGTATCCAACTCCTTACCATCACTGTTCTAATGGTGAGGAGTTACCTAATCTACATGTACAAAAAATTTCTGGCCATGCTGGTCTTGTCTATTTTACTTGCTTCGTCTATCAACGCTAGAAGTTTGGTGAACATAAGTCTTGGCGTCGGTGGGGCGTATACCCCTTCTGGCGAATCAGACTTTGCAGGAGGGATGGAGAATCCCAACAATTGGATGTTTGGGGCTGAAATGTCAGTACGTCTTGCCGTGGTGCAAGCACAGATGATGGCTTTTCCCATCCAGTGTTCAGATAATGGACAAGGAGTTTTGCTTCTAGGACTGGGAAGTCTGAATATTCCATTGGTTGGACCTCTGTTATTCTTGGAACTAGGTGCTGGGGGAAGTGTTACGTATGTACCTTCAAGTGAGAACAACCAGGTATCGTATTATCTGGTATCAAAGCAGGAACACCATTCTGCAAGCCAAATGACTTTCACTGAAGCTGCTCTCGAATCACCTATGTATTTGCAGATTGGGCTTGGTTCCGAGCTTGGTTCCGTTGGAATTAGAGCACGATATTTATTGGAGAGTGGAGCTACTCTAGGATCGATTCTTGAAACGAACGACTGGTGGGAGATGTTTCAACTCCAAAAGGGTACTTTATCTCTTGCGTTGTCATTGAAAATGTTCTAAATTTAGGACACAAATGCTGAATTGACGGTATTTTAAGCCGAAAAAAGGGGTCTTGTTATGAAAAAGAAGTTTCTGGTTACACTCATGGTTGTTTGCGTACTTCTTCCTGCTGCGTTGAGTGCAGCTGTTGTTGATCTGAGTATTGGAGCAACAGCTCAATACAGCGATACATTCGATCAGATCAAGCAATCCATCGACAATGATGATTTTGATGGTTTTACTGATATCAGCAACTACAATTTTGGTGCTGATGTACGTGTAAAGTTTTTGATTGCTGAAGTTGATGTCGTTGGTATGTTTGGTACCGATACCATTGATTCTGTAGATTACACCACTATTTCGGCTCTTACCACTGCTGGTATTTCCATGGATCTTCTGGGCTTGGCCCGTCTTGGATTCGGCATGGGACCCAGATACAGTGTTTTGATTGATGACGATGGCAATACGAAAGTACTTGACAACAACGGAGCTGCCGTTACCACCGAGAATTTCCTCGATACCTTCGTTCAGTCTCCTGTATCCTATCGTGCAACCCTTGATTTCAATCTTGGTAGCATCATGTTGGGTGTGAACTATACTGTCGACAGCGAATACACATTCAAAAATTACGCTGAAGTAGACAAGCTTTTCAGCGCACCGTTTGGTGATGGTAAGTTGGGACTCTCTGTCCTTTTCTCTCTTTTCTAGAAGTTTGTTGAATCCAATAACCACAGGCCCGGAGAAATCCGGGCCTGAATTACTTTTCGGGCTTTACCAAGTGTGGTACAGTATGCCCAAGGAGCTTCACCATGGCTAAAAAAGGTTTCATCCATACATCAATTTCTGCGATCGTCGCAGCTTTGCTGTCTTTTTTTCTTTTATATTTCTTTTCTCCGAGCATGAGCAATCAATTCTTGGGTGTGAGTTTCTCTACGCGTCAGGGATCTACCAATGCGCAGGTTTTACAGGCAGTGGAAAGTGCTGTTCAGAATGTAGCAACAAGTCCTGATTTTTCCAAAGAGTCTCTCGACAGGCTCCAGTCTCTCTTGCAGAGTCAAGATGTACAGGACAAGTTGAAGGATGCCGCAAAACAGGGTGAACAAGCCCTCAAGGACTCAATCAAAACGGTAACGGATGCAGTGAAATGAGGTCATTTCGAGTAACTTTCTTAGGAACAGGGACCAGCCATGGTATTCCTGTCATTGGGTGTAGTTGTCCTGTTTGTATGTCAACTGATGAACATGACAAGCGGTATCGAAGCAGTATCCTGATTGAAGATGGAAATCATACCTTGCTTATTGATACTACCCCGGAACTTAGGCTTCAGGCGCTTAGATCAAATCTGAAAGACATTGATGCCGTGCTGTATACCCATGATCATGCAGATCATTTCAATGGCATAGATGATTTACGTATGTTCTGTAGGACGAAAAGTCTTCCCGTATATTGTTCTGACCAGGTTGCGCAGTCCATAGCCTCCCGTTTCAGTTATGTTCTGAAGCGATATGATGAGGCGGGAGGAATCCCTCATCTCAATCCCCAGATATTGGCTCCTTATCAAGAGATTGAGGTTGCAGGCTTTCCCATCATCCCCATTCCCATTTATCATGGAAACCAGATGATTTTTGCTTTTCGCATAGGATCTTTCATCTATGCAACTGATTGTAGTGGGGTGCCTGAGGAGAGCCTTCCTTATTTCAAAGGAGTTGATACGTTGGTTGTCGGTTCGTTGCGTTATTCTCCTCATCCAACGCATTTTTGCGTATTTGAAGCAGTTGCCTTTGCTGAAAAAGTTGGGGCTAAACGGGTGTATCTAACCCATTTATGTCATGATTTGAGTCATAGAAAGCTGGAAGCTGAGCTTTCAGAGGGTATGCATGTAGCGTACGATATGCTTACCATTGAGATAGGGGAACACCATGGCGACTGATGCCTTTGAACTATTCAAGGAACAAGATTTTGATCAAGAGAAATTGGAAAAGGAAGCAGCAATGCGTCCTGCAGTAGTACTGGAAAAGAAACAGGAAAAAGAAAACCAGGAAGAGACTGAAGATACCGTGACCGAATCCCATGCTGAGAAGAAGCTGTACATCATAGATGGATATGGTCTCATCTATCGATCGTATTATGGGTTTTTCAACAATCCTATCAAGGACACCCAAGGAAACAATGTTTCTGC
>JAQVVB010000290.1 GCA_028699215.1 Sphaerochaeta sp.
TCATCAAATACTGAAAAAAGCAACTGCCCCTCTACTACTTGATGATCACTGAACAACAGCGTGTAGTTGTCTTTTCCCATTTGCATCAGAAGATAGAGTTTACACAGTTCAATGGTACAATCTTCCAGCCCACCTTCAAGAAGGAGAATTTTCTCTTTCAATTCATCAGTCGTCGTAACCAACCTCAGGGTATGGTCTTCGAGATTCTGCTCATGTATTGATGAACCATCAAGTTCCTGCAAGGTCGAATCAGGAGCAAGCAAGAGAGCAAAACCGCGTTCATTATCCAAAACAAGCATTTCATGGGTCACCTCAAATTGCTTTTTGCAGGATATGCAGGTGACCGTGAAAATCGAATCGGTGAGAATGCCCAGCTTGAGTGCCGGCTTTGCCTCGAGGTCTATGATAGGGTATAGGGAGTGTTCCTGTTCAACTGAGCAAAATGGACAGGAAACTTTTGCGTTGTGTGCTTTCATGCTCCAACTGTACCATACGTGAGCGATGCTTTGGTAGTCTGTTTGAGGATCAAAACGCATGGGGGTGATTCCTCTTCTAAACAAAAAGGAGCAAGGTTTTTCCTTGCTCCGATCTGTTGAAAACTACGTTTGTGATGATTACTTCTTCAGAACCAGTTTTCTGGTGGCTTTTGGAGGAGCTACCTTGACTACAGCTCTGTGCTTGATGAGGAAGCAGTAATGAATTTTCTGGTCTCGGGCAAAGTCATCTCCAATTGTCCTGGCTGTGATGTCCTGAACGTCATACTCTTCACAGAGTTGTTCGTCAATCTTGAACTTGCGATAATTGCAACTGAAGATCAACGTTCCTTTGGGGTCGAGATGCATCATGCAAGCCTTGATCAGTTTCACTTGATCGCGGTCTACATCAAAACTGTCTCTTCCCTTGCTGTTTGAATACGTCGGAGGATCACAGAAAATGACATCATATCGGTCATATGTATCATACAAGTATTCAATGCAGTCACTCTTGTAGAAGAAGTGGTTCATTTCAGTATACCCGTTGAGCTCCATGTTCTTTACAGCCCAGTCAAGGTACGTTGAAGAAGCATCGACACTGACGGTGCTCAGTGCTCCACCTTTTGCTGCCTGTACTGTTGCTGAACCTGTATAGCAGAAGAGATTGAGGAACCGTTTGCCCTCAACCATTTTTGCTATTTCAGCCCGAATCGGGCGATGGTCCAAGAAGAGTCCTGTATCAAGGTAGTCTGAGAAGTTCACCATATACCTGGCCCCATTCTCATTGACCAGATAGAACTTGTCGTTCTGTCCTAGTTTTTCGTATTGGCTTTCTCCCTTCTGGTGGGTTCTCTGCTTGACGAAAATCATATCACGATCTATGAGTGTGGCTCTTTCTGTTGCATCAATCAATTCTTTCAGACGCTTGAGTGCATCGTCGGTATCGATGGTTGAGGGAGGAGCATACTCCTGAAAGCTGATGTATTTGTTCTCATATACATCGATGGCAGCACTATACTCAGGCATGTCTGCATCATAGATGCGATAACAGGTGACTCCCTGTTTCTCCATGAGCGGGACAATTCTTTCAATGTTCTTTTTCAGTCTGTTGTAGGCCATCTGAGCACCATCGCTCAAGGGTTGGGCAAGACGTTCAGCTTTCTTCTGGATTGCACGCTCGATCATTGCCTGACGTTCATCATTGGTGAAGACATAATAGTGCGCTATCTGGCAAGGAATACCCCCGTTGTTGACCGTATTGGTTCTATCGGGTTTCATATCGACATAACTGAGCAGTTCTTGCTGTCCACAGAGGATGGCGATGTTCCAACCCCCAAAGAGAGAGTTGAACTGGCGTCCCATTACGCGATACAGCATTTCAAGCGGCTGATCTGTGGTGGTTCTGATTCCGTAGGGAGGGTCTGTGACGACATACCCGATTTCCTCAGGAACATCCTCAGCTGTGATTTTAGTGAAATCCTTGAGCTCAAAGGTGATGAATTGATCGACTTTGGCAAGCTTCGCATTCTCTTTTGCTATCGCCAATGCCTTGCGGTCATTATCCCATGCATGAATCTTGATGTCACGTTTACACCCGATTTCTGCTCTTGCCACGGCTTCGTCCACCATGTCGTCCCAAAGATCTGGATCATGGACTGGAAGATGGAAGAATCCGAATTTTCTTGCTGTAACCAACCCAGGGGCCTGGTCACTTGCCCAAAGTGCTGCCTCGATGGCAAGCGTTCCTGATCCGCAGAAGGGATCGAGGAGGAGGGGGACTGTCTCGGAATTCTCCAAGGTGCGTCTCCATTCAGTCCTGTAGAGCACAGAGGCTGCAAGGTATTCACTCAGTACAGCATCCGTCTGTTCCATGCGGTATCCTCGTTTGTGCAAACCACGACCGGAAAAATCCACATACCAGCTGACCTGGTCTCCATCGACGTGGAGATGGAACACCACATCACTGTTCTCTTTGTCTACGACAGGTCTCTGGTCTTCAAATTTTTCTCTGATTCGGTCAACAATGGCATCCTTGAGTCTGATGGCACCAAAGTGGGAGTTCTGAAGATACGAACAGTTCTTGACAGTCTCGGTAATGGAAAACGTCATCTCAGGGTTAATCCAATTTTCCCAAGGAATCATGACGGAACTCTCGTAAAGTTCATCGGCAGAGAGGATGTCATCATCCTGGAACAGTCCAAGCAGAAGACGGGTAGAGGTTCTCGACCAAAGGCAGAATCGATATGCCGTAGCCAGGTCACCGGAGAATTCCACTCCGCCGCTGACACTTCTGATGTCGCTTCCTCCTGCGTTGAGCGCTTCCTGCTCAATGATATCGTTCATGTATAAAGCTGATGTTGCAAAAAAGATCATGGGTTCTCCTGGCTTGTTATGAAAACAAGCTTTCTAGTTCTGGTTTTTCGAAATCATAGGTTGAATTGCAGTTGAAACATACCAGCTGCAAGGGAAAAGGACCGCTTTTAAGGATGTCTTGTTGTTCTGCTTTGTTGAGGTTTTTCAGGTACTGGACGTACTGTTCTCTCGAGCAGGGACAAGAAAATCCCAGTCCTTGGTGTGCCAAGTGCTTGCAGTCAAAGTCAGCAAACTCTGTTTCTACATACTCAGCGATGGTTTTTCCTTCACTGAGGAAGGCTCCGATGGATGGCAAGGAGGTTGATTTCTCCTGCAAGGCTTCCAGTACACCTTCGTTACAAAGGGGCATTGCCTGTAGGAAGAGGGCTCCACTTCCCACGACATTGCCGTTTTTATCGAACTGGATGGAGAGGGAGAACAGAGAAGGGGTCTGTTCTGACTGATGGTAGTAGAGGGCAAGATCCTTTGCCAGGTTGCCGAATTCCATCATGATCTGTCCAGTGAAAGGCGACTTGTTTCCTTCCAAAACCTTGGTGATGGAAAGGAATCCAGGTCCATAGAGTTCATTGAGGTCCAGACTCGTCAAGGGTTTTTCCAAGGGGATGGGATTATGTTTCAAATATCCTCTAACCGCACCACAGGCCCATGCTTCTATGGAAATGCCACCAATGGGGCCGCCACACTCAATATTGAGTTGTACGCGGTCATTTCCCTTGACATTGGCGCTTAACAGGCCGCCTGCGAGATAGGCTTGTCCCAGGACATACGTTTCCAAAAGACCAAGTTCATGGTTTGCCTTCATCTGGCAAATCATGTTGGTAGCTTGCAAGGCGGTCAGACGTATCTGTCCATTTTGCAAAAGAAACACCTCCCGTCCATCTTCTGGCAGGGAGGCGAGATGTTTTACTAATTC
>JAQVVB010000291.1 GCA_028699215.1 Sphaerochaeta sp.
AACAAGGAACGATTGAAGCCAATCTCTGCAGGGATAAAAAAGACAGGAAGAAATTCACTGTCTGCTCTGCTGAAGAAGGTCGCAATGCTCTAACCGACTATAGGGTCTTGAAACAATATGAGGGGTTTGCTCTTGTGCGCATAACACTGCATACAGGAAGGACTCATCAGATCAGAGTCCATTTTGCTTCATTGGGACATCCTTTGGTAGGCGATGTATTGTATGGGAAAAGTGATGGTACCACCTTGATGCTGCATGCCCTGAGTCTTGAGTTGCATAGTCCATCAACAGGCCTTCGCATGAAATTTCATGCTCCCTTGCCTGAAAGGTTTAGAACATTCATCAAGGGCAAGTGAGGCTTTATTCGTCTTCTCTCCAGTTCTTGCGTTCCGTTTCAATGGTCCCCAGTTCTAAAAGTGCATGATTGAACATTCTCTCAATCCGAATTTTGCTAGGAGTTCCATGTCCTGGGAAAAGAAGAATGTTTTCATCAAGGCTCATGATCTTTTGGCGGATGGATTGAAGCAGCAAGGCTTGTTCACGATATCCAGGGGTTGTCCCGATTCTTCCACACATCAAGGTATCCCCGGTGAAAAGTGCATGGTCGATTTTATACACCATGCTGTCCAGACTGTGCCCGGGAACGTGGATGACCTCAACATCAAGACCACAAAGATTGAGCATTTCATGGTCCTGTACGGTAGTTACTGGGTATTCATATGCAGAAAATCCAGAAGCGAAGATAGTCGGTTGGTAAATCTTGAAGAGTGTATTCAACCCTGCTGTGTGGGCAGTATGTCGATGGGTGAGCAACACATACTTAAGTTTGAATTCATTGGATTCAATCAAATTGATCAATTCAATGTCTACATGGCCGGGATCTATCAAGATGGCATCACTTCCTTGTTTGGCCCCGATAAGATAGGTGTTGCAAAATCCTATGACCGAGAAGTGTTGGTAAATTCTCAATGGCGTGCCTCTTCATAGTTGGAATAGCGGAATGACACCCTACGTTGGTCTGTAAAGAAAAAATCTGCCTTTTTCAGATTGCAATCTTCAAAACTTGTATCTCGTAGGTAACTGGAACAGAAGTTGGAATAGTAGAGGTCACAAGCATTGAAATTGCAGCGGTATGTATCAATTCCAGAAAGGTTCGAGTGATTGATGATGGAATTGGTGAAATCACAATTGATCATCTTGCTTCCGGCAAATACAGAATAACGGCAGGTGATTTCATTGAACCTGCAGTTTTCAAAAAGACAGAAATCAAAGAAACTTGTCATGAAAGTGCAATGGGAGAAATCGAGATTACGAAAAGTGCACCAGGCCATATTGGAAGAGGTGAAGTTTTTGGGTGGTATGGTGAAATTTTCAAATTCAGCACCCGTTAGGGAAAGGTCGACCACTTCTTCATTCTTGAGAAGAGATGTCATGCAATGTTCGTATAGATCCTTCTTGTTTGAACTATGACGATAACAAGTAGGTCCTTCTTCACAGATATAGGTATGACAGTTTGGATGCGAACAAGTCGTAAAATTAAACATAGCTAAACAGTATCAAATAAACTGAGGTTGTCAAGCACTGGTTTTGCTTGTACAGTACTTTCAGGGGGAAATATGGAGCAACATACTGGTATGGTTACCAGAGGAATAAACAACATCTACACGATTGTTGAAGAGGAAAAAAGCTACCTATGCCGAATCAAGGGAAAACAGTTGACTTCTGTCGTTGGGGAGTATAATCCCTTGGCCGTTGGGGATGCTGTTTCTTTTGTTGTCACCGGCACCAATGAAGGGTTGATTTTGGATCGACTTCCTCGGCGCAACTGTTTCCAGCGATGGAATGTGAAAGGCAATTGCAATCAGACTGTTGTCGCCAACATGGATATGATTGTTTGCGTATGCAGTGCCGACACCCCTCCTTTCCGCCCTCGTTTCATCGATAGGGTCATTGCCTGCAGCCAAGATGTGGAGGTGATGTTGATCATGAACAAGAACGACATCATGCTTACAGAAGACGAATATGAACGATTTGCTTTGTACAAGAAACTTGGGTATCGAATCATGGGAGTCAGTGCTCTGACAGGAGAGAACCTTGATGATTTCATTGCATTGCTGAAGGGCAAGACGGTTGCATTCATCGGACAAAGCGGTGTAGGAAAATCAACACTGATCAATAGGATTCTTTCTTCCAATCAGAAGACCGGTGAAATTTCTGAGAAGTATAATCGAGGAAGACACACGACCAATTTTTCCCAACTTTTAGAAGGCCCGGATTTCACCTTGGTGGATACTCCTGGAGTAAGGGAGATACTGGTTCCCCATGGAGATCCTCAACGTATCGCACACTCGTTTCCTGAGTTTTTGGAACCGTCAAAGAAATGCGAATATGATCTGTGTCTTCATAATGAAGAACCTGGGTGTGCCGTCAAGGCTTTGGTTGAGAAGGGAGAGATTCATAAAGACCGATATGAAAGTTATTTGAGGATGCTCGCTTCTCTCGACGAAAAAACGCCGGATTGGATGGGCAAGAAAGATCAGTCGAATACACGCTATAGAAGTATGGAAAAACATGAACAAGAAGAGTATTGAGGAACTGGGCTTTCGCTCGGTTCTGCAGCATATACAGAGCTGTGCTCTCAGTTATGAGGGAGTTCAGAATCTGGAGACTTTGGATTTTTTATCTGATAGAACGCAATTGCAGGCACGTCAAGACATGGTTCGCTCGTTTGTGACGTTGTTGTGTAGGCCTGATCTTGAACCCCCACTTTCCTTTGGGGATATCCAGGAAGCCATGGTAATCTTGGAGAATCCTCGTCTGTCCCTCGAAGGCCAGCACATCATCACGATTGCAAACTATATTGAAAGTGCCAAGGCTTTGTTGAATTTCACCAGAGAGCAACTTGAAGACCATCAGATGCTCTCTCCCATTATGGATTTGATGGGGGAGGCGATCGATCCTGTTTTGATCAAGCTTGCACAAGATATTGGTGCTGTGCTCGATGCCAGTGGACAGGTTAAGGAAACGCATCCCGCCATTCGCTCTTTACGCAAGCAAGTAGAACAGGCAAAAGGTGAGCGGTCGAAGTTTTGTGGAGATTTCATCAAGACGAACAACGATGTTGTCCAAAGTGACCAGAGCGCTTATCGTGATGGCCGATTGGTCATTCCTGTGCGAAACGATCGAAGGACAGAAGTACAAGGTTTCATCAGCAGTGCATCTTCTTCCGGTAGTACTGTTTTCATGGAACCGTATCGCTTGGTTGAGATGAACAATGCTGTCGTGATGGCTGAGAATCAGATCTTGATTGAAATAGCAAAAATTTTGGCCCAGCTGAATGACCAGGTGGTTCGTTGTCGTAAAGAGCTTTCACTTTTACGATTGCTGGTGGGTAAAACAGATGGTATGTATGCTTGTGCCCGATATGCACTACAGACTCATGCCCACTCGTCGCTTCTTTTCAATGACCATTGCAATCTCATAGATGCACGACATCCGCTTCTTGGCCAAAAGGCGGTTCCCATAACAGTATGCCTTAAGGATAAAGTGAAAGCTGTGGTTATTTCCGGTCCGAATGCCGGAGGTAAGACGGTTACCATCAAGACAGTTGGTTTACTTGCATTGCTCAATCAGTTTTGTGGGTATATCCCGGCTAAAGAAGGGAGTTCATTACCTCTGTTTGACGAGGTGTTCACTGACATAGGGGATGATCAGAGCATTGAAGAAGCTCTTTCAACATCCAGTGGCCATATGAAGC
>JAQVVB010000032.1 GCA_028699215.1 Sphaerochaeta sp.
CATTCCATTTCTTATCATGCCCATATAGTTTCTGAAAACGAAGATGGAACTCGTACTGTCGCCTTTGAGGAAGAACTGGACGAACGTTTTTTCGAAAAGCTCGGTCATGTACCTCTACCTACCTATATAAAAAGGGATGACGATTTCAAAGACGAAACAAGATACCAAACCGTCTATGCAAAAAATGAAGGATCTGTAGCAGCACCAACTGCAGGATTGCATTTCACTGCAGAAATTCTCCAAAAAATAAAGGAGAAAGGGTGTACGATCGTTCCCATCACTCTCCATGTAGGACCAGGGACCTTCCTCCCTGTACGTACTGAAGACCTCGAAAACCATCACATGCACTACGAAAGATATGAAATCAGTGTAGAGAGTGCACGAATGATCAATGAAACGATGCAAAAAGGTGGAACGATTGTAGCGACAGGCACTACCAGCGTAAGAACTCTTGAGAGCGCCTTCGACCCTAAAACCAAGCTCATCAGATCAGGTTTCAACAGAACCAATCTGTTCATCACACCTGGATACCAATGGAAAGTAGTCAATCAATTGTTGACCAATTTTCATACACCCGAATCAACGCTTTTGGTTTTGGTATCTACCTTTGCCGGGCAGAAACTGATAATGCAGGCCTACAGCCATGCTGTAGAAGAACGTTATCGCTTCTACAGCTATGGAGATGCAATGTTTATTCGGTGAAAAGTGTGCTGAAAATTTCCTTGGCCAGCTCGTCAATACCAAGCATACCATTCAAACGGATGAGTTTCACACCAGAGGGGAGTGAGGTGAAGATCCTTTCATAATTGCTCTTTACCTTCTCCAAAAACTCATGCCGTTCGAAAAGCTCAGTTGCAGAACCTCGAGATGTAATTCTCCTGATGCACTCGTCGACTGGAGTATCGATGAAGAAAACGTATTCTGGTGCAGGAAAATCATTGATGGCTTCAATTTTCTTGAAATCACACTCCACACCTTGATAGGCAAGTGAAGAATAGAGATATCGATCGCAGATAACCAGTTTTCCTGTATCAAGATCCTTGAGTAGACCGTTTACGGGATTAAACAGATGATCCTCCCTGTCAGCAGCGTACAGCATAGCCAAGGCAAGGGGAGTGGTAACAATTTGTTTCTGAAGGACTGAACGTACAAGTCGCCCTATGGGTTTATCGGTCGGTTCAAATGTTGCACGACAAGCTCTGTCATTCTTATCACAATTTTCTGCAAGCAACTTCATCTGAGTAGTGGTTCCGGCTCCATCGAGCCCCTCAAAGACAATGAAATTATGTAAAACTGAAGGCATAAGCACACTCCTTGGATATCTCTATGGTACTGTAAAGTCGGTTGTCAGTAAATCAGTTTTCTCTCACAATACAATACAACTCCATTCATCATCTCCATCCAAGGTACATGAAAAGTGATGTCAAACGTAGTGAGAATACGATATACTATGAGAAAGGTTTGCTAAGGGTGAAATATCATACTACGTTCAAAGACATAGCCATTTCAATTCTCGTGGTACTTGCTTGTGCGCTCATTTGCCTGTATGGGTTGGTGAGCATCAACTTGGTGAACCCAGCACAACCATTTGCAGACTTTTTGCTTGCCAAACTTGATGGAGGTTCTGACTATACCTTCCGATCTGAAAGAATTGAGCGCTCATTTCTCAAGACGCTAGACTTCGGTGAAGTGTCTCTTGAACGAGATGATGAAACACTTGTTCAAGCTGATTCCATTTCCATCAACCAAGGCCTTCAAACTTTCTTGCTATCCTTGAAAGGTGGCTCCAGATCATTTGTCGCAACAATAGAAAATCCCGAGGTCCATCTGTTTTTAGAAGCGTTCACGCTCTCTCAATCAGGTGATTCCTCTGAATTCCTTACCTCATGGTTACACCGTAATACTTTTTCATTACAAGCCAATTCTTTGGACGGGACCTTTACAGATGAAGAATTCACTGCTTCTTTCTCAGATGCAACTGTTCGCTTAGAACTTGGTACTGCTTTACGTTTCTCTGATTTCAGTGCGGACATAGAGAAAGCGGAAATGCAGATAGGGGATATACATTTTCAATTCCTTGACATATCACTTGGATTGGATGATTCCTTATTGTTTTCCACAACAGCACAAGAAGGAAATGTCAGTCAAGCAGACACTTCAATAGATTATCATAATCTTGCTGTCATCTCGTCACTTCCTTCATTGGATGTGAAGAATCAAAAGATTGATCTAGCTCTTTCTCTTTCAGACATCAATTTTGAATATGATGAAATGCAGGCTTCAATTCCTCATTTCTCTTCTACCATCAAATTCAACACCATGAACCTTTCTCAAATTGAAGCTTCATTTGATTTACTGGATTTCTCATATGATACCATTCATCTCTCATTGCCCACTTCCACCATCAGCGCAATCAACCAAGAGAATTCCCTTCTTCTGGGGTTTGCCACAAAAGCTTCCGAGCCAATCACTGTTCACATGTCAGGATATGAACAATTACTGCTGAATTCTCTTGCTGGATCGGCTCAAATCATGCAATCAGGTGAAATCTACACGCAATTTACGTTGGGCGAAGCTTCCACAAGCATTGCCGGCAATTCCATACTGCTGGAAAATCTTAGAATTACTTCTGATGGAAACCTCACGAAAAAAGGACTGGAAACCTTGTCTCTCTCACTTGTTTCCAATGCACAAGTCAATTTCCATGGTGCCGATATAGCATTATCAAGTCCATTGGAAGCAGGATTTGGATTCACTAACTATCTTGATACCATCACCAGTTCTCTTGATCTTACGTCAATTGAATCGGGGCTAACCACTGAACCCATTAGAACGACATTGGCATATCAACAGAGTTCTTTGGGAGGGCAGCTCCAAGTAGACGTTGAATTTGAAAACCAACTCTCGTTACATGCAGTATATGACCTACCAAAAGACAAAATTGATACATTCTTCATCAACGGAAGACTACAAAATCTTGCAATGGCGAAATTCTCTCCAGCTTTAGACCGATATGCACCATTTCTCAAACCCTATTACTCAGACGACACCAAGTTGACCGGCAACCTTTCTTTCCAATCTACAGCCGGGACTGGAACCATCCTTGGTTTTGATGGAACCTTTGCCACCGACCTTGCATTATTCGATCTGTCGATCGGCAATAGATCTTTAGACGCAGGCTTTACCTTCCTTGCAGATATAGATGGGGATTCAGTGATAGTAAATGCCTTGACACTGGCGACTGCCGGGCTTCGTCTCCAGTTCATCGGTGAAACAGAAATGAGGAACCTTCTCCCTTCAGGTGAACTTCGGCTTTATTCCATCGCAGATGGATCTCTATTGGGCTATGCCAAATTTTCTTCATTACCACCAAGTCAGTATCGATACATGGTCAGCTCTCCACTCGAAAGCAGCCTCTTGCTTGAAGGAATCATTGCGCGAGACGGCCTGGAAACCATTACAAGCAAATCAGAACTTTCGATTTTAGGAACGACCTATCCAATTGATTTTGAGTTTACCAGTTCAACGCTTCAAATAGATTTGAAAAGTTCCGATGCACTCTCTGTACAAGCTGTTTTGACTCCTCCCTTCAGAGCAACTATACAAGCAAATTCCTTTACCTTTCCTAGAAAGGGGTTGCTGGCTAATTCCATGCTTGATGGAGAGTATTCTTTCTCATTCAACGACCTGCATGACTGGCAAATAGAGGCGGATTCGATGGGGCTCTCTTCTTTCATGTTCAATGAACGCTCATATTCCATGACTGGTTCATTATTGGCAAGCCCGTATGCAGTGACTGTTACTGATTTCTCCATACAGGAAGGGAATCAAACATTCATGATGGATGTAAACTATAAGGGAAGTGATTTGCTCGATGTCTTCCAGAATGACATGCTTCTTCCTTTTACCTTTGTTTTTTCCTTACATGAAAATGAAGAAAACACTATTGAGATTTCCCTTGTAGGTGAAAAAGAACGTCTCGCTTTCACGCTTGCCATCCAAAATCTTGATTTGGGCAGATTCTCCTCCATATTAGAAGGATATGCTCTTGATGTATCCTCTTTAGGACATACCGATGTAAGGCAAAACCTCAGCATGGATGGTATGTTTGAATTTACTGGACCAGAATTTTCCTTTTCATCAGACTTGGAAGCAGTCGGTTCTTTGCTGAAATTAGAAAACAGTAGGGTAAGCCTTGGTGATATGTCCTTGATCGGTCAATTGCTCACGATTGATGGGACAAATGGACTATTGTCTTCACAAGGAACGTTTGATCATGTACGCCACCTCTCCTATGTCGATCAACCTTCGCATGTTGCGTATGATCTTTCTCTAGAATTCACCCCTATAGACACCCTATTCAACCTTGGCTCTCTCATCAGGGAGTATCAAAAAGAAGAATTGGTCGCAAATCTGACACTAAATGATATTTTGATATACGGTGAAGGTGGACTATCTGATGGAACCTATTCCATTGGATACAAAGAAGATGTTCTGGCAATAACCAGCCCATTGCTTTTCTTCCGATATGATTTCTCAGAAAAATATCTCTCAGCTCGTATAGACAGACAATTCGGAATCGGATTAAACGCCCAAGGGAACCTTGAACCTCAAAACCTTGCGTTGGAACTGACTGACTTATATTTCCCCCTTCCACTTATCAACCGATTGTTCCTTAAACCAATCTTTTCTTTCCGAAAAGGTGTTGTAGAAGGAGATGTCATAGTAGGAGGGACACTAGCCGATCCAAGAGTATATGGACAGGTCTTCATCGATTCCTCTGAAATGGAACTGTTTTGGTTACCACAAGATATCATTTCAGTAAAGAATGTCACTGCAACCATGGATGGAGAACGAGCGATATCACCGATATTCCCCTTCTTCTCCACGAATAAAACCACAGGGGTCACGGTACAGGGAAATGGGCAGATTGGTGCTGAATTCGACGGTCTCAACTTGCTGAACTATTCAATCAATGCAGAGACAAATGAAGGATCTGTTTTTGTCTGGATTCCAATTCAGGGCATTGATGCGGATGTGAAAACATATGCACAAGGAACCTTCAACCTATATGGTGTCGGATTCGAAACATGGCTTGATGGGGAAATACTTATTCAAGACACTTCATTAAGCCTTGGAATCAAGGGCCTTCCTTCATGGTATGTTGCAGCAGGATTGACCAGCACGAAATTCAATCTCACAACAGGAAGAAATGTATCATTTTTATATCCTAATAGCCCAAATCCCTTCATCAAGGCCACTATCAAGGAAAATCAGAAAATTGAATTTACCTTCGATCACTTAACGGAGGTTTTCTCCGTTGATGGAAACTTCTCTTTCAGAAGTGGTGAAATCTATTATTTCCAAAAGAATTTCTTCATTACCGAAGGATCGCTTGCGCTTCACACTGATGCACTTTCCGGCACCAATATGATTCAGCCAACCATCAATTTACGTGCAAAGATGACTGATTTTGATTCTCAGGGAAATCGTGTTGATATTTACCTGGTGCTGAGAGAATCGAGCCTAACCAATATCAACCCTCAGTTTGAAAGTATTCCTTCAAAGGATGTGAATGAGATATTTGAAATCCTAGGCCAGAGTATTCTTCCCACCGGGGCCTATGGGCAAGTCAACCTGTATAGTGTTGCATCGCTCGCCGCTGCAGCCACAGACGTTGCCGAACGCCTTGGGTATATCAATACCAGCAGCACAACGGCATTGACAGAATCAATACGCATCTCGTTGGGATTGGATATGTTCAGCTTAAGGAGTAATATAGTACAGAACATTTTGTTCGATGCATTACCCGGAAGCAATCTTACCTCAAGTTTGAGTCCTTTGGCGCGATATCTGAACAATACCTCGATATTTATGGGTAAGTATATTGGAAATCAGTTCTTCCTGCAGGCATTATTACACCTAAGTGCAATGGACAGCTCCAAGGTGAATCGTTCTTTTGTTGTTCCAGATCTCTCGTTGGACCTTGAACTTTCATTGGAGTGGGCAAATCCACTTGCAACCTTCTCGCTTTTCACACAACCTAACGAGTTGTCGATTTATAATATTTTAGATACCATTGGTTTCAGTGTAACCAGACGGATAGTATTGCGTTAAACAGTATTGATAGGAGTTATCATGGGTAACCGGAAAATAGTTCGGCTTTTGTGTAGTATGTTTGTACTTGTCTTTTCACTTTCTTTATTAGGGGCAGCTGAAGAAGAACCTTGGTATCTCGGAAAGAAAATTGTTTCATTTACAAATACGGGATTACAGAATGTACCTGAAAATATCGTAGCTGATATTCAATATGAATATATTGGGAAATCATTCTCCGACCAATTGTTCAATGAACTGCAAGGAAAGCTCTATGCTCTCGATCAATTTCAGTATTTTCTTGCTGAAGCGCAGAGAACAGGGGAAGGGGATACCGAGTTGTCCATAGCCATGAGCTTCTATGAACTTCCGTATATCGAGACGGTTCAGATTTCTGGAAATGATTCCATCAAACAGAAGGATATCACAGAAGTCTTGCTTGCTGGCCAAGGTACATTCCTGCAGGAACAGAATATCGAATTATCAAAAGAGAAGATAAAAACTCTCTATTTTGAAAAAGGGTATGCAGATGCAACCGTTGAATCTTCCTACACATTGGATGAGGCCACCAATCTTGTTACGCTTTCCTATGCAATAACAGAAAATTCTCAGAAACGTATCGGTGAAATCACTTTTGAAGGCAATGAAGCCTTATCCAGTGATCTATTGAAGAAGCAAGTTGAGAGTAAGGCTGTAAGTTATTTCAATGCAGGTTATTACAATGCATCATCCATTGAGACGGATAAACAGAAATTAATTGCATTTTATTTGAAAAATGGCTATATCGATGCAAAGATCACTGATGTCAGAACAGAAGATATCAGTTCTGAAGATGAAAAATATATTCGCCTCCGTTTGGTTTACACCATTGAAGAAGGGGACCAATGGTTTTTTGGAGGAATCAAGGTTGAAGGAAATACAGTATTCACCGATGAGCAGTTCCAAAATCTCCTTACCTTGAAAACCGGATCGGTAATGGATGTTGCCAGGGTTCAACAAGAGATTTCGAATGTTGCTGACCTGTATTGGAACAATGGGTATATCTTCAACCTCATGTCCACTGATGAATCTCGTGATGAAGAAAACCATATCCTTACGTACACATTGAATGTGCAGGAGAATCAACAGGCCACCATAGAAGAAATCAGATTGGAAGGGCTGACCAAGACAAAACCGTATGTATTCCTGAGAGAACTAACGTTCAAGGAAGGGGATATATTCAGCAAAGAAAAATTGATCAAGAGCGCACAGAATATTTACAACACCCTCATTGTGA
This sequence comes from Sphaerochaeta sp., assembly GCA_028699215.1. GTDB lineage: Bacteria > Spirochaetota > Spirochaetia > Sphaerochaetales > Sphaerochaetaceae > Sphaerochaeta. Next base: position 7,373 of record JAQVVB010000032.1, read on the forward strand.
CGGATGTTCAGTTTGACATCATCACCGGCTCAGAAGACGGAAAGGTAATTCCTGTCTATACAGTTGTTGAAGGCAACCAAATGGATATCCAATTTGGTGCTACCTTTGGAGGAAATGTTGATGGTTTTCCTGTCAGCGGCTTCTTGCAATGGTCAGATAAAAACCTGGGAGGAACAGGAAGGGATCTTTCCATCGCCACCAACCTCAGTCCTGATACCCAAAGTGTATCAGTCTCTTTCAATGATGGCTGGGTCAAGGATCGTCGTTGGTCCAATGGCCTTACATTCTCCTTTGAACGTAGTGTAAAAGATTCAGGACTGCAAAGAGGAACGACCAGTGATTACTATACCGGTCATGACTCTGAAAACTTTGAAGACAACCCCTATCCCTATGGATATGAGAGTTATGAGAGTTATCTTGCAGCTGATCAAGCACTTCCTTCCGCTCGATACCTTATGGAATACATCTATTATCGTGTAGCCTTAGGGTATAATACTGGATATACATTCATGTTTGATGCTGGAGCCCTCAATATTACAGGGGGATTGTCAATCGGCCTGAACAAGGCAGAATATGATAAAAATGTATATGATCCTTTTGAAAAGCTGATTTACCGTTATGGTGAAAAATGGCAGTTTTCGAACCGACTGACTCTTGGATTTGCTTGGGATGGAAGAGATTTAATAGAAAATACCTCAAAAGGATATTATTTAAGCCAGAGCTTCACCTATGCAGGTGGTATCCTCTTTGGTCTTTCCAACTATATACGTTCTTCATCAAGTGCTAGTGGCTATATAACACTCTTTACGTTTGACCTCGAAGAGAAACCTGCCAATGTGGTATTGGGTGCAACAACCACTGTCAATGTGATGTTGCCTCAGTTCTACCAAGGTGAAGATGACACGTGGGCATGGAGAGATGCAAAGGAAGGGGCCACTCGCTATGAGATGCTTTACATCGATGGAATGAACATCGGACGTGGCTTTTCTGTAGTATATGACCAATCCCTCTTGTGGGATAACCAGCTTTCTATCAGCTGGCCTCTTGCCCACAACATCCTCTCAGCAGAAGCCTATGCAAGTGCAACTGGAGTTGTCTCCCAGCTAAGTGACCTTACATCTTTCGGTGCGTTGAACTGGTATTTCTCCATGGGAGCAGGAATCAAATTGAAGGTTCCAGGTTTCCCCCTTGGTTTGTATTTGGTAAAGAATGCCACGTTTATGGACAATGTCTTTGCATGGAAAGGTGGAAACATCTTCAAAGGATCTGCTGATGACAGCGGTTTGAAGTTGGTTCTCGCAATTACCACTTCGTTGTATTGATGATGGCAGAAGAACGCGTTACTCCCATGATGGTCCAATATAGGGAAATCAAGGAGCAGAACCCAGATACAGTGTTGTTCTTCCGCCTTGGAGATTTCTATGAGATGTTTGATGCCGATGCCATAGAAGTATCACGTCTACTCAATCTCACTTTGACGAAAAGGGGTACCCAACCGATGTGTGGAATACCATTCCATGCATCCAAGGTATATATCAAGAGACTGCTGGATTGTGGCAAAAAGATTGCTATCTGTGAACAAACAGAACTTCCTCAGAATGCCAAACAATTGGCAAAGCGAGAGGTCGTTCAGATTGTCACTCCAGCTACGGTTGTTGATGATGATTTTTTGGACTCAACCAGCAATAGTTATGTTTTTTGTGTTTCATCGCAGAAACGCCAGCTGTCAATAAGCTATGCTGATATCACCAACGGGGAATTTGTCTTGCGTTTGGTCGAAATTGATAACCAATATGCATCTTTGCTCTCCATTTTGGAACAAGTAGGTCCTCGTGAAGTATTGGTCAACGAAGATGACTACTTTTCACGCACTGATTTTCAAAAGGTGATAGATGGACAACCCGCTATGGTCACCAAGCTTCCTTCTTGGTTTTTTTCACAGAAAGAAGGATTTTCCTTGATGTGTGAGCAGGTGGGTACGAATTCCTTGAAGGCCTTTTCGTTGGAACAGGATTCACCTGAAATTGCAAGTGGAGGAGCGTTGCTCCGCTATCTTAAGGATTCAGCCAAAACCACCTTGCAACAGATTCGTTCCTATCGAAAAGAAGAAGAGAGTCGATTCATTCAAATTGATGAATCAAGTAGAAAAAGCCTAGAATTGCTTAATAACAGTGCAGATGGAAGCACCAGATACTCCCTTTTCTCTTCTATCAATACAACGCTCACCAGCAGTGGAGCCAGACTCCTTAAAAAGTGGATCACCTCTCCTTTGGTAGAAAAAGATGAGATCCTTTTCAGGCAAAACTGGGTAACATCCTTTATCAATGACAGAGCTGAATTGGAAAGGGTACGAACCATTCTCAAAGGCGTGCTTGATTTGGAGCGCCTGACTTCACGAATCGTAATGAATCGTTCCATGCCCCATGATTTGGTAGGTATTTCACGTACAGTGCATGCTTTCTTTGATTTGTTTGATGATCGTTATATCAATCTTTTTCCTTTGGCTTTACAAGAACAGCATATGGAAGCCTTGGTTTCCACAATTCAGAACATTGACGCTGCAATCAGTGACCAATGCCAAGGACAGTTTGAAGAAGGTCGGGTGATTGTATCCGGTTATGATGAGGAACTCGATGAGTTGCGAACCATTAAAACGGGAGGAAAGAAACTTTTGGATGCCTATCTTCTTCAGGTAAGAGAAGAAACCGGCATTACAACGCTCAAACTCTCTTCCAACAAAATTCTCGGGCACTATCTTGAAGTTTCAAAAGGACAGGCCGATAAGGTCCCTTCCTCATTTTACCGCAAGCAAACCTTAGTGAATGCTGAGCGATTTACTTCAGACGCCTTGATAGAATGTGAACAGAAGATTTTGCAAAGCGCTTCACAAGCAGAAAAACGAGAACGGTATCTTTATGAACAGCTTTTGGAAAAAACCAGGGAAATGAAAGACCAACTCTTATCTATTGGTCAATTCATCAGTGAAATGGATTGCCTGCAAAGCTTTGCAAATATTGCCATCAAACAGGATTATTGTATCCCGCTTTTCATGGAAGAAGATTGTCTTGAAATCGAAGGGGGGCGGCATCCAGTAGTTGAACAACAACTTGGTATTGGAAGCTTTGTTGCCAATGACCTGCATATCAAGCAAAATGGTGAACGTTTTTGCTTGATTACCGGTCCCAATATGGCAGGTAAGTCGACGTTTCTCAGGCAGACGGCCTTGATTGTACTGCTTGCTCAAATCGGTAGCTATGTTCCAGCTCGATCTGCCAGGCTCGGTCTGGTGGATCGCCTCTACTGTAGGGTAGGTTCAAGTGACAATCTTGCTCGCGGAGAATCAACGTTTTTAGTGGAAATGCAGGAAGCTGCTCATATCTTACGAACTGCCACGAAGCATTCTTTGGTAATTGTTGATGAACTTGGTCGAGGAACCAGCACTCAGGATGGAATGTCCATTGCTTATGCTGTCATGCAATCCCTTTTGGAACTCAACGCTAAAACACTTTTTGCTACGCATTATCATGAATTGGCTCAACTTGACACTTCCGCCATCCAACTCCTCACATTGCAGGTTATGGAACAGGGGAGCGAGATCTTATTCGTACGTAAGGTGATAGAAGGCATTGCGAATAGTTCTTATGGATTGAACGTTGCAAAAATGGCAGGAGTCCCTTCGCGTTCTTTGCGTACTGCCAAGCTCTTCCAAAAGAAGCATTTTGCCGAGTATGGAATTGCAACTCCTCAATTGGATTTGTTTGCTTCATGTGATAGTGTGGATATCGAAGAAATTGAGGAAAATTTTCCTTCCCATTCAAAGCAAGAAGAAGAAGTGTTGAACAGCATAAAAGCTTTTGATGTAGCTCATTCCACACCGATTTCGGCTTTACTACTGATTGAAGAGCTGAAAAAAATACTTGAAGCGAACTGAATAGGTTTTCTTCTTATGCTGTATGTTGTGCTCATTATGCGGAAGGTTCACAGATTCTTTGCTCTGCGAGACCTGTATGAAAGCGTTGTGGCAAAGTTCTTTTGAAAATCGGTATAAGCAACGTTGTCCCCTCTGCAATACTCCAATTTTGGATGCTCATTACCCCTGTAAACGTTGTTTTGAAGGCGTGCTTGGGTACGGTCGCTACGAAGAGCCTCTTTCAGATTTGATCATTACCTATAAAATCGCCAAGGAACGTAGACTCAAGTCAGTGCTCGCCTCATTCTATCTCACCATACTCAAGACATTGGAAAAACCCGTGTTGGTACCAATTCCAGCCAGTAACGAAGGACGTGAAGATAGGGGATTCGATCAAATGCTCCTTATTGCAAAGGTACTTAAGCAAAAAGAAAACCTTCCGTTTCTTAGTCTCTTGAGACCAATAGGCAAGGAAGAACAAAAATTCTTGACTTCTGAGCAACGGAAAAATAGTACGTCGTTTACGTTGTTGCCTAATAAAGACAAAAAAGTTCAGTATTACATCGATGAAGGGTATCAATTCGTCCTTCTTGATGATATTTCAACTACAGGAACCACCCTTGATACGTGTAAGGACCTGTTGTTTGGTACATATGGCATTCAAGCATATCGTATGGCTTTGGCTCTATCGTAGGTAGTATTTATATTTAATGACATCAATTGCATCATCTTTGGCAAAACAATCATCACTATACGATTGAGTCTGATTGACAAAGCTTCTGTATCTGCTTAGTATGGTTGTTAGGATATGTTTGTTTATTGGGGGATCGCTACTAGGCGGATCCCTTTTTTATGAAAAATGGATAAGGTATGTTAGGAACAGGAATACAAAATACGAGTTTGTTTGTGGAGTACGCTCCACTTTTGGGAGCTCTGGGAATTACCATTGTTGATATCAGCAAGGTAGACCAAGGCTTAACAGTTGGTGTAAACATAATCATCATGACCAAAGATCATGAAGTGAGCGTTGACGATTGCTCAAAGGTCTATAGACTGGTCTATCCTCGTCTGGAACTTCAGTTGGCTGAAAGAGATATTCAGCTGGAAGTTTCAACCCCTGGCTTGCAGAGAAATTTCAAGGATGTCTATGAATTCTCTCTTTTCAGTGGAAAACGGGTTAGGGTCTATGACACAGATCATGGCGATTGGGTTAGTGGCCTGATTGCAGAATCTGACGATACATCGGTGACGCTGACTTCCACCTATATTGGTGATTCAAAAGAAATGATCGAAACGATGGTTCTGGAATTTTCAAAGATACAGAAGGCGAAACTCGATTATAGATGGGAGGACAAATCACATGGCAACTGAATTAGGTGATGCTATCAGAAATATGGTAGCGGAAAAAAATATTTCCGAAGAATTGGTTCTTAATACGATTGAAGATATACTTCGTGCTGCTTATAAGCGAAAGTATGGGACTGAAGAGAATGCAGTGATTGAATTCAGCGAGGATTATACTTCCGTTGAGCTGAGCGCACGTCGCAAAATCGTAGATGATGACAATTGGTACAATGAAGTCACGGAAATTCCTCTCAGTGATGCCCAAGAGATTCATGAAGGATGTGAAATTGGTGATGAACTTCTGATCCCCGTCGATTTGAAAGAATTTGACCGTATCAGTGTCCAGAGTGCCAAGCAGAGAGCCCATCAGAGCTTCAGAGATATTCAAAAAGATACTTTGTATAGTGAATTCAAGGCGAAGGAAGGTCAGCTGATCATCGGTTACTTCCGTCGTCAGGTAGCCAACGGTGACATCTATGTCGACATTGGTACCACTGAAGGTATTCTTCCCAGACGCAACCAGTCCAGTCGTGAAAGCTATGGCAACAATGACAAGATTAAATGTTTTGTTGAGAAAGTAGAGAAAGCTGAACGCGGTTTGAGAGTTGTTCTCAGCAGAACCAGTACAGAACTTATTCGTCAGTTGTTTGAAGTTGAAGTTCCTGAAATTGCACAGAATCAGATTGATATTATTAAAATCGTCCGTGAAGCTGGGTATCGCACAAAAGTTGCGGTGGCTTCTCGGAATGACGACATTGATCCAGTCGGTGCTTGTGTTGGGTTGAAGGGAAATCGAATTCAGACTATCATGAGTGAAATAGAAGGTGAGAAGATTGATATTCTTCGCTATGATCCCAATCCTGCGAGTTATATCCGCAATGCCCTTTCTCCTGCTGTGGTCAAAGATGTAGTCATCATAGATAAGAATATTTATCATGCGGTGGCTATTGTAGATGACAGTCAACTCTCCTTGGCTATTGGTAAACAAGGCTTGAACGTAAGACTTGCCAATAAGCTTTGTGACTGGATGATTGATGTCAAAACCCAAGCACAATTCAATGAGATGGATATTGCAACTGAAGCTCGTTCCAGGGCTGAAAGCATTTTCACCCCAAATGAAACGTTCTTTGAAGGTGAAGGAGAAGGTCAGGAAACTGCTCGTTTTGAAGAGCCGGCACAAGAGGAAAGCTTGGTCAGTGAAGATGAAATCGCACTTGATGATCTTCCTTTGGACAAGAGTCTCTTGCAGAAACTTCAGTTTCATGATGTATATAGTGTTGAAGAGTTCATCAATCTCACCGATGAGGACTTAGCAGCCTTTGGCGATATGAGTGAAGAAGAGATCATCACGGTAAAAGATATGATCAATGAATATGTCGATATCGTTGAAGATGAAGAAGATGGAGAAACCGAGTATGTATGCCCAAGCTGCGGTTCCTCGATCACCATGGATATGACTGTGTGCCCGAACTGTGGTACAGGTCTGGCATTTGAGGTAGAGTAATATTATCCAAGAGGGAATAATGACGGAAGAGAATAATAAGCCAAAAGCAACGTTGATTAAACATGTAGTGACTCCATCGGAAAACAAGGAAGAGCAGACGCTTTCTCCTAAAGAAGTCGATACTAAACCAAAAGCTCCAGAAAAGAGAAGGGTAGTGGTTGTAAAGAAAAAGGTAGTTGTAGTAAAACCTCAGGCTCGTCCTGAAGTTGTTTCTTCAGCGCCCGCTTCATCCAACGCTCCTGCACCTGAATCCAAACCGGTAACCCAAAATCGTACCAGTACGCTGAGAAAAACCGTACGTTCAACTGGGGATAGGATAAACTCCTCTCCGTTGCACACAGGTCCCGTCGTCATTAGACCCACAAACCTTCCTCCTGTTCCAAATCAAGGGCAGACAGTTAAAGACCATGCCGAATGGCAGAGCAAAAACCCTGATGGTGTTGCACCAACTCCTGCTCCTGCATCAACTGGTCCCCGCATTGCAGGTACTGTTGGCGGGCGCCCAGCTCCCGGTTCAAGACCTCCTTACCAAGGAAACAGAACCGGTGGCTACCAAGGCAATTCACCGAGACCTAATGGTGGAAGTACTGGAGGATATCAAGGCAGTGCTCCGAGAACCGGAGGATACCAAGGTAATAATTATCAAGGTCAAGGTGGTCAAGCTCCGAGAACCGGAGGATACCAAGGCAATAATTACCAAGGCCAAGGTGGTCAAGCTCCGAGAACCGGAGGATACCAAGGCAATAATTACCAAGGCCAAGGTGGTCAAGCTCCGAGAACCGGAGGATACCAAGGCAATAATTATCAAGGCCAAGGTGGTCAAGCCCCGAGAACTGGTGGATACCAAGGCTCTGAAGCTCCGCGTCCTGCTGGTTCTACTGG
>JAQVVB010000292.1 GCA_028699215.1 Sphaerochaeta sp.
CCCGATGTATCTCTACCTGATGGGTTGGATCGACCTGTATCTCCTGCTTTGGATGTCACGCGACTTGAAGAGTTCATTGTCGACTGGCAAAGTGACGTACATCCTTCCCTGAAGGAAGTGAGCGAGGCGTTGAAAGATGTCTTGCTGAACAAAAAAGACGATCTCGCGCAGCTGCAATCACTATACAGGATGCAAGAGGCACAACTTTCTTACTTGCAAAAAGAGCAGGGCTTCAAATTTGCACTTGCATCCAGCCCGATGTACTCCTACGGGGAGTCTGCAGCTTTCTCTTCTGGATCACTCGTCTTGAGAAGAAGTCATACCCTGGGATTGGGAGCAACCTTGAGCAAGCAATTGCCTACTGCCGGTACGGTTTCACTGCAAGTGAAGCAGACCTCTTCGTATGGGGTCTCAGATCCTCCAGGCGGCGATTGGGCATGGACGCATACTCCCTCTGTTTCTCTCTCGCTTTTGCAACCTCTAGGAGTCGGTGAGAATCTTCTGGATGGATCATATCAGAAAAAGCAACGGGAAAAGCAGAACCTCTCCCTGCAAGAAGTGCAGTTGTCGTCTGAGGAGTTGTTGCAAGCTCTGCTGATACAAGGAAGCAGCCAACTGGTGGTTCTTCAGGCATTGCTCGAAAGTAGGTTCATAGTCAGCGAGCAGCTGATTCTTGAAAACGAATCCCTCAAGGATGCCCAAGATGATTTGAAAAAAGGACGTATCAGTCAAAACGCCTATGAGCAGAGGCAGTATGTGGTTTCCCAGCTTCAGTATAATCTTTCAGAAATAGAGTATCAGATAGCGTCAACTGAAGCTTCCCTTGAGCTTCTCTGGGGTAATCAGACGTATCCTCGACAATTTTCCCTTCATGGTTTGGAATTTCTCCAACTGGAGAAAATCTACAACGATAAGGAAAACTTTCTCATGGAGTATTTGCAAACAGACCCTTCATACCAGAAGGCGTTGGGCAAGATACGGTCTGCTCAGATTGATGAGACGTTGATGAACCCCGCTGATGCACCGGTTTTCTCTCTCTCCATGCAGTATTCTCCTTTTTATGCAGGCACTGCCGGCAATACGTTCTTCGGTTCTTATGAGGAGATGGTTTCTTCTTCAGATCCTGTGTTTTCAGTTTCCATTGGTTTTTCTGCATCTGATGTCAGTAGAAATGCTTCAATGGTAAGTAAGTCATTAGCAGAAGAAGGACTGTACCAGGCTACAAAAGAAGCTGAAATAATGAAAAAAGAGATTGATACTACCCTTGAAGATGCAGAGCGAACATACAAGGGTTTGCTTGCATCTCTTGGTGTTGGCCTTTTGGATTATCAGATGCAGGACAATGCAGTGGAGGTGGAAACCATTCGAGCATCAGTAGGGTTGGCAAATGAGAGTTCCATTCGCATGAAGGAATTGGAACGCTATGCTGCGGCTTTTACGCTATTACAAACGATTCGAGAATTGGAGCTTTTGCAGCTGCAGATGGAATCGTTATAGGTGCTTCTCCGTCTGATTCAATTTTTGTTTTGCCTTGTGTTCATACATGGCGTTGTCGGCATTGCTGAGTGCAGTATAGATCGATAGGTCATGGTCATAGGAAGTGGAAGCAAAACCATAAGCGACTTCAACCTGATGCCTTCTCTTTGTATTGAGGTCCTGCACGTGGTCCTCGAAGGCTTGCAAGGCTCCCTGGGCTACTTGCTTAGGGAGTTTCTTGCAAATGACACAAAACTCATCGCCTCCGATTCTATAGGTGTTTCCCAGACTGGAAAAGCAAGTGATGAGACTATCAGCAATTGCGCAGAGCAATTTGTCGCCTTCCTGGTGTCCATATATATCATTGGTGAGTTTTAGATTGTTCAGATCAAACATGAACAGTGTAGCTTCATGACGGTATTTCTGGAATTGAAGCATCTCTATTTCAAATGCCTCACGATTCTTGATGCCTGTTTGTATATCAAACGCAAATTGTGATTCCAGGGAGAAAATATAAAACATGAGCAAAGAAAGGGCCACCGTACTCCAAATGAACATGTATGCAGGAAAGACCAGCTGCAATAGGGTTGCAATGATGGGAAGTATATAGACGAGAATGAGAATGCTCTTTCCCATATGGGAATACCGATTGTTTTTCCTGAACAAGTACAAGGAAATGTAACTGTAGTAGAAGAATGCGAGTACCGTGGTGATCCAAAATACAGGACCTCGGATATATTGGTTGTCAGCATCGATGGTGAAAATCCATCCTGTCAGATCGCTGATAAGAACCAGAAGCATGTTGACACCCAGAGGAATCATCAAGAGTCTTTGCTTGTTTTTAGGAAGCACATACGCCCCAAGGTAAAAAAGAAGGGTGAGTGGGATTGCGGGAGTCAAAATAAAGCCGATGGAGTTTGCGATGGAATTGATGACTATGAAAACGGAACCTTGTAGGGCTTCCATCTGAAGTGTGATTATTTCCATTCCTATGGTGATGAGTGTGAGGGTTGATGCAACGATATAGTAAGCATTCAGTTTCGAGGTGAGTAGGTGGCGTCTTGCCAGATGGATGGTGAACAGGAGAGGAATGATGGAAAAAACATCGACAATCATTATTGAATTCATGTTCCCCTCCTATGTTATATGTTTGTAGTAAGTATATGCATACTACTCGTTTTTTTTCATTTTGTGAATCATTCGTTTACTATACAACGATAAAAGCTGAAAAGTGAACGCATCAACGTAGTTGATCTTGCCTGAGCATTGAAGTAAGTGGATGAGTGACTATTGTGCACAAGATATACGTGCCGTACACTAAGAATCAGTTGTTTCCAAAAAAGTCTGCAGCAAACTACTGAACATGCAAATGAAGTATGGAGGATACGGGATATGGATTCTCTCAATGATGCAGTGCGTGACTATACATATCAGCTGATGAACGGTTCCTTACAGCATGCTTATGGAGGAATCATGACATCCTTGACGACTTTTGGGAGGTATTTCTCAAATCGAAATCCTACCTGCAAGGTCGGTGCACTCTACCAAGGCTACATGGACATGACCTACATCCCTCTCATTCCCCTAGGATATCGAGAGAGGGGATTGAAAATTGCGGTGGTTTACATCCATGGAAAGGGACGGTTCGAGGTTTGGCTGAGTGCAGTGAATAAAAAAGTTGGAAGAACCTATGCAGAGGTGTTGGCGCAAAAGGATCTTTTCATCTATACGCTGAATCCTCCCGGTCTTGGTATCGACTCAATAGTAGAAATGGTCCTTGAAGACTCGCCGAACTTCGATCATCTGGAATCTCTCATGGAAAAACTTGAGTCAGGGACCGTATCATTCATCTTGAGCCTCAACTCTTTTTTAGAAATTGAAACTGAATGAATTTGGAGAAAGAAAGGACCGGAGAAACCCTTTTCAATTGGGTTCACTCCGGTCATTTTAGATGTGTGTATCCTGAGAAACGACAATGCAAGAGACTGCAGCAAAGATCACGGAATCATTGTATCTGCAAGGAAATAATGAAGATAGCACTCCTATCGAAGTTTCCATGAAGCTCCTGCTGAGAAGGTCAAGCTGGCAATGTTGTTTTGTGTATATTTGTCAGTGCTTTCCGTCCAGGATTCTCCGCCTGCAGTGCTGGTACCATCAGAAGTCCCGCCAAAGAAGCGCATGGTTCCGAATAGGTCAAACCCTTGTTTCAGTTCGTAGGTCATTCTCAGTGATGCATCGAGAAGCGATCCTGAGAAGTCAAAATCAGC